>JADJAA010000004.1 GCA_016704485.1 Flavobacteriales bacterium
CATCTTCGGAGCATGAGGTCAATTGTATTGGTCGTGTGTTCCATGTTTCTTGTTTTCACAGCTTGTCGGAAAGAGGAGCCTGAGCCTACACCTACCGATCCCGGAACGCCTCTTCCTGAATCGCCCGTGGTGTTCGATATTGGTGCGGTGCCTTATCCGGTTCTTTCAACCTACAACTTCTTTGATGGCGCACTGGCGGATATGATACCCGTGCAAGGTGTACTGCCGTTTGAACCATTGAACCCGCTTTTTACGGATTATGCACACAAGAAGCGTTTTGTTTGGATGCCCGTAGGAGCAAAAGCACAATACGCTGGCGATGGGAACCCACTGGATTTTGATGACGGTTCCGTCCTCATCAAGAATTTCTATTACGAACATGTAATGCCAGCGGATGAGCAAAGGATCATCGAGACCCGCTTGCTTTTCCGAAGAAATGGACAATGGGAATTCGCGGATTATGTGTGGAATGCGGACCAGACAGAAGCTACTTTGGACATGAATGGCGCGACTATTCCGATCGATTGGGTCGATGATAATAATGTACTACGCCATGCCGAATACCGGATCCCGACTGAAAGTGAATGCTTTACGTGTCATAAGAACTATGACCTTATTGTGCCGATCGGTCCGAAGCCTATGAACTTGAGGAATTCATTCATGTTCGCGGATGGTCCCATGGATCAGTTGGCCAAATGGCAGGCTGTAGGCTATCTCGAAGCCAATGTGCCTCCGAACATCGTAACACCTGTGCGCTGGGATGATGAAACACAGGACCTGCAGGAACGTGTGCGTGCTTATGTGGATATCAATTGCGCGCATTGTCACTCTGAGGGTAAACATTGCGATTATAGGCCGATCCGTTATGCGTTCAGTGAAACATCGGATCCTATCAACCTCGGTGTTTGTGTGGAGCCAACGGAAGATCTCGGTTCGTTATATACGTACATCGTAACATCGGGCAACGTGGAAAGATCGTCAATGCATTATCGCATGTCCTCTGACGAAGAACAGATCAGAATGCCTTTGTTGGGCAGAAGTGTTGCCCATGATGAAGCCGTCCAATTAGTTGAAGATTGGATCAATTCCCTTTCGCCACCTTGTAACTAAGTCCTAGAAACCAGTGTTCATGAAGAAAACAGGATTACTCTCAATTGCCCTTTTGACCGCCATGATAGGTGCAGCGCAGAATTCATGCACCACGGCGATCTCCGTCGGTGTAGGTTCATATGTGGTCTCCGCAGTGGATGGCCCAGAGATCCCGGATCCGATCTGCGCCCAAAATGGGCTAGGGAACACATCGGCAAGTGAATGGTATGCCTTCACTGCGACAGGGATCAATACAATTACGGTTTCTACTGATCTCCCTGGGTCACAAGGGGTTGATACACGTATTAATGTTTATTCCGGATCATGCGGTTCATTGACCTGCGTAGGTGGTGATGACGATAGTGGTGACGGGAATACATCCATTGCTTCCTGGAACTCAGTTACAGGGGTCACATACCTTATTGCTTTTGATAACCGTTGGAGCAGCTTAGGTTTCCATTTCAGCATTGTCGGATCGGATCCCGTTAATGCGTTGATCAATTTTACACCTCAGACTGTTAGCGTCTCCGGTTCATCACTCGCTGTGGTGGATATGGATGGTGATGGTCTGGATGATCTGGTCGCAGTCACTTCGACCAATATCAACATTCATCATCAGCTGGCGACCGGTGGATTTTCTTCAACGAATATCACTACCACCACCGCCGATCACTCGGCGTCATGGAGCCTTGCAGCAGGTGATCTGGATGATAATGGTTTCCGTGATCTCATGTACGGTAGTGGAAGTGGTGTAACGTTCATGATCGCGAACGAAGATGGTACCATATTCCATGAGGTATCTCCTCCCGAATACATTTTCACCCAACGCACTAATTTCATCGACATCAATAATGATGGAATTCTCGATGCGTTCGCTTGTCATGATGTTGAGCCGAATTGCTATTTCATGAACGATGGTAATGGTGATCTGACCTTCATTCAAGGTGGTATTGGCGATACACCGGACGGTGGAAATTATGGATCGCTTTGGGTGGATTATGACAATGACGGTGATGCGGATTGCTTTATTTCCAAATGCCGTGGTGCACAACAACCTTCTGGCATTAACCAATTGTTGCAGAACAACGGAGGCGTATTTACGGATGTAGCACCACTGGTCGGCTTGGCTGATAACACCCAGACATGGTCATCTGCTTGGGGCGATTTCGACAATGACGGTGATATGGATGTGCTGGTGGGCGCAAGTAGTTTCCAGAATGGTGGGCATCAATTGATGCGGAATGATGGGTTTACGACCTTCACGAACGTAACCGTTGGTTCGGGCTACGACACATTTACGGGCGTTGGTCACGAACACGTTACCTACGACTTCAACAATGACGGTTGGTTGGATATCATGGGTGCAGGAAATACCATCATGATCAACAACGGAAATATGACATTTACGCAATCACCGGTACCTGCGGGTATTGGCCCAATGGGCGACCTGAACAATGATGGTTTCTGGGATATCGTGAATGAGGGTACCATCTACATGAACACAGGTAATAATAACAATTACCTCAAGGTCCGTACGATCGGAACAGTGAGCAATCGCGATGGTATCGGTGCCCGTGTAGAGGTAATGACAGCACAAGGCAACCAGATCCGTGATGTACGCGCAGGTGAAGGTTTCCGCTACATGAGCAGCATTGGTGCACATTTCGGTCTAGGTCTCACGGATGCTATCACGGAGGTGATCGTACGCTGGCCTTCCGGTATTGTGGATCACATCATGACCCCAACCATCAATGGAACATTGACCGTAGTTGAAGGAGCACATCCTGTTGGCATCGACGAGGCCGAGGCAGCAGAACTGAACCTCTTCCCGAACCCTGTGCAGGACATTCTACAGGTAACAGCATCAACTGATCTCTCCAACGCCATTATTAATGTATTGGATGCCTCTGGTAAACAGGTCCTGAACGCGACACTGATCAATGGTCGTTTTGATGTAAGTAAACTCACATCCGGTGCATACACAGTGACCATTTCAAAGGACAAGACCATAATGGTGCGTAGGTTCACGAAGTAATAGTCCAACGCGTATAACGAAAAGAGCGGTTGATAAGGGCCGCCCTTTTTGTTTGCGATGGATCCGATCAAATCACTTCTGCTCGTCAGCCGTCTTTTTTGCGAGTCTTCGCCGAGTGAATGAACTACAGATATGCCTGCGAGCAAAGCGTAAGCTGCTCTGGTTGTTCAAGAACTTGTTGTAAATGTTGGATGGCACGTGGTAATACTCGTATTCCGTGCCATCCCCGAAGGTCAGCTTCAATGTCTGGGCCTGATAATGCCAATCGGTGATCGCTCCGGTGCCTGTGGTCAAGGTGTATTCCTCAATATTGCGGGCATGGGTCTCTGGGGCAATGCTCACCAAGAAGTGGTATGCATCGATCAAATGCTTGCTGTAGGATTCGGCTTCTGCTTTCTCCTTTTCATCCGTGAATTTGTCCGGATGGTGCTGTTTCATCAAGGTCTTATACCGCGCACTCAGGTCCTGCAATGTGGCGCTGGGCAAGGTGCCTAGGAGTTTACGGCTATCGGCGATCTTCTTCATTTTATTCGATATTGGAACCGAAGCCGAACAAAAGGCAGCGGAAAACGGCCGCAAAGGTCGGTAAACTCTCCGATCTGAACATCAGTCGGACAGAAATTGAAGTGTTCTACCCCGGATAATTGGCCAAATTCTTAGGAGCTATTTCGATTCTGGAGGAGCAGACATGGTCTGTCTCGCCGTTCCTCGTGGCTCCGCATCCTTTCCTCAAATGCACCGGTTTTCCGCGTCTGAACGCTGTAGACTTGTATCAGCGAAGGGTCTGCCGTACGGCAGACCAATAGTTCTGGTCAGCGGACCGCCATTGGGCTTAGCCTTGGCGGTCGCGCTGTTTCTAGCCCTTTTGTAGCTGCTCAGGAGTTCAGGGCATTCCACAGTCCTTGCATTGTGCCCCGTACTTTCGCGGTCCGGAAACGACCGATCAGCATCGGAAATTTCGATCTTTAAGTAATTCCATGGTACAAAAGCCCAGTATTCCCAAAGGCACACGCGATTTCTCACCTACGGAGATGCTGCGCCGTCACTACATTTTCGACACCATCCGTGGTGTTTTCCAGAAGTACGGTTTCCTACCGATCGAAACTCCGGCCATGGAGAACCTGGAAACACTTACCGGTAAATACGGCGAGGAAGGGGATCGATTGATCTTCAAAATTTTGAATCGTGGAGAAAGACTCTATAAAGCAATTACTGAGGCTTATGAAGGATCTGGAGCAGGAACAGATAATGGTCCGCTCGATAGTATCCGGGAATTTCAAGAAATATTTTCTTCAATTGGTGCAGACATGGCCCTGCGCTACGACCTTACCGTTCCCTTCGCACGCTACGTTGTTCAACACCAGAACGAGATCTCCTTTCCCTTCAAACGCTATCAGATCCAGCCAGTATGGCGTGCAGATCGACCACAGAAAGGAAGATACCAGGAGTTCTACCAGTGTGATGCCGACATGATCGGAAGTACATCGTTGTTGAACGAGGTTGATCTGATCCACCTGATGGATGAAGTGTTCGGCGCATTGGGACTGCACGTCGCGATCAAAATGAACGATCGGAAGGTGCTTACGGGTATCGCCGAGGTAAGCGGGCAACCAGAAAAAGTGGTGGATATGGTCACAGCGATCGATAAGCTCGATAAGATCGGACGAGAAAAGGTCGAGGAAGAAATGCGTTCCAAGGGCATTTCTGATGATGCGATCAAAGGCATTGCACCGCTGTTTGAGTTATCCGGATCATGGACCGAGCAAGCCTCACGCTTAAAGAAATGGCTTGCATCATCAACCATTGCACAACAAGGATTGAAGGATCTGGACACGACATTCGAAGCTGTAGGGAAATTGACGAACGCAACACTTGAATTCGACCCGACACTTGCACGCGGTCTCGATTACTACACAGGTGCGATCTTCGAAGTGAAAGCACTGGAAGGAACCTTGCAGAGCAGCATCTGTGGCGGCGGACGTTATGATGACCTTACCGGGATCTTCGGATTGAAGAATATGAGCGGTGTAGGTATCAGTTTCGGTGCGGACCGGATCTATGATGTGCTGTTGGAAACCGACAAATTCCCAAAAGCGCTTGGTGGTAGCATACGCTTGCTATTCGCCAATTTTGGGGAGAAGGAAGCATTGCATTGTTTGAAGTTGCTCCGAGTTGTGCGCGAAGCAGGTATTGCAGCGGAACTCTATCCCGATGCAGCCAAAATGGCGAAACAATTCAAGTACGCCGATGATAAGGGCATTGCGTATGTCGCGATCATTGGTGAGCAGGAACTGAAGCAAGGCATCATTACCATAAAGGAAATGAAGACCGGCGAGCAAAAGGCGGTGAAACAAGAGGACCTCTTAATACTCCTGAATACGAAAGTTTGATGTTTAGTAATCAACCTTCTCATAATGGAACTCGCTCTCGAACAAACGCAGCTTGTCTATTTTTTACAAGTTGTTGCCTTATGCTGGGATTTATTGCTTGTAGCTCGCCAATCTCAAATGCTGGTGGTTCAACTACCGATGCAGCTGGGGAACAGATCCATGTCGGAGGTCTTCAGACCTATCGTTATTGGGCGGATAGCGACCCAACACCAGGAAAAGTCGAGGTGTTGAACGGACAATATTGGTCATCGGCTCATTTCACCAAGGAGTACATTATGTATTTGGAGATGAAGACTATATGGGCAATGGAATTCGCTGTCGAAAACCGATTACATCGTGCTACAACGGAGCCGGCCCTTCCTGAAAATGCACCTGTTTGGTTCGATCCACCGAGAAACTTCGAAGTCTGGACAGGTAGCCAAGGCTCACTTTACTTTATCGATCCAGAAAGCGGTCATATGTACATATACGAAGTACAGCTTTGACGGAATGTCGATAAGAACGATACCTAAAGAATAATTCTGCGTTGATCAGTTTTTTCTGCGTTATCAGCGTTCTATTTCAATTCACCACAACACAATGAGCACCCACCTTATCGGAACTATCGGTCTGGAATTGACCGAGCTGGAACATATCCTGAACAGCGGCTGTCCGATCGGCCTAAGTCCGGAGGCTACAAAGGCCGTTGCATGCAGCTATAAGTACTTGGCTGATCGACTCAAAAGGAGTGATGAACCGATCTACGGAGTGAATACAGGTTTCGGGTCGTTGTATGATAAGTCCATCGCGAAAAAGGACCTGCAGCAATTGCAGAAGAACTTGGTGATGAGCCATGCGTGTGGAAGTGGTGACCCGGTTCCAACGGATATCGTACGCGCCATGCTGATCCTGAAAGTGCAGAACATGGCATTCGGGCACAGTGCAGTTGCGCCGGCTACCGTGAAGCGATTGATCGACATGTACAATGCCGATATGTTGCCGATCGTTTACGAACGTGGGTCATTAGGCGCGTCCGGAGATCTTGCTCCTTTGGCCCATTTAAGTTTGCCACTCTTGGGTCTGGGTGAAGTGTTCTTCCAAGGCAAACGCATGAAGTCCTCAGCGGCACTGAAGAAACAAGGGTGGAAGCCGTTGGAACTTGGCCCAAAAGAAGGGCTGGCCTTGCTGAACGGAACGCAATTCATGAATGCCTATGCTTCATTGCTCACATTAAAAGCAACGCGTTTGGCGCAACTCGCTGATGTGATCGGAGCGTTGTCGTTGGATGCTTACGATGGGCGTATCGAACCGTTCCATCCTTCGGTCCATGCTGTGCGACCACATCCTGGACAAGCCGTGGTCGCGAGCAATATCAATGCCTTGCTGAAAGGCAGTGCACTGATCAAGCGGAAAAAAGTACACGTTCAGGATCCGTATTCCTTCCGTTGCATGCCGCAAGTGCATGGCGCTTCGCGTGATGCTATAGCATACGTGGAGAGTGTGGTGGAGCGCGAATTGGAAGCCGTGACGGATAACCCAACAGTTTTCGAAGATGAGGACCTGATAATTAGTGCCGGTAACTTCCACGGACAACCATTGGCGTTGGCATTGGATTTTCTCGCCATTGCAGTAGCTGAGATCGGCAGCATAAGCGAGCGCCGCACGTATAAATTGATCAGCGGGAACAGGGGATTACCTGCGTTCCTCGTGGCCGAACCCGGCTTGAACAGTGGGTTCATGATCCCGCAATACACGTCCGCATCATTGGTAAGTGCGAACAAACAACGGTGCATGCCCAACAGTGTGGATACCATTGACAGTAGCAACGGACAAGAAGATCATGTGAGCATGGGTGCCGCCGCCGCACTGAAAACGTGGGCAGTTGTTCAAGATGTGGAGCGCATCCTATCGATAGAGATGTTCACTGCCGCGCAAGCATTGGATTTCCGCCGACCAACAAAGTCATCCAATAAATTGGAGTCATTGCATGCCGCTTTCCGCGAACGTGTACCTTTCGTAAAGAACGATCTTGTGATGCATGATCTGATGGAAAATGCGTTAGGGTTCGTGAGCGAGTTACCGTTGTGATCCGCGATCATCGCAGAGCCACCGCCGATCAAAGCAATGACCATCTACCTATTACCCGGAGTTGGAACCGATCAACGGTTATTTGATCGTATCGATCTGGCGGGATATAATACGGTATACCTCAATTGGCCTCCATTCGCCAAGGGATGTACGTTGCCGTCCATTGCCGAGTTGATGGCAGAAAAGGTCAAGAAAGATGAAGCACACATACTTGTTGGTGTGAGCATGGGTGGCATGGTGGCGCAGGAATTGGCGGCGATCACAAAACCAGAAAAGGTGATACTGATATCATCATGGACCGGTCCGCACGAGAGACCGCCGCATTTGAATGTTGCGAAGAAATTGGCACTGCCGAATCTGATCAATCACTTCACCATGTGGGCTACGTGGCCTTTTAAACGCGTACTCGGCGATCGCGACCGCAAAACCGATCAGCTGCTCTACCGCATGGCCTGTGAAGAGTCCGCAACGAAGATCAGGCACGGAGCACAAGCGATCATGCACTGGAAAGGCTCACCTTGGAAAGGGCCTGTTGTCCGGATCCATGGCGATAAGGATGTTGTAACGCCTTTGCGATTCCCTGTGGATCACGTCGTAAAAGGAGGGCCGCACATCATGGTGCTCACCAAACCGAAGGAGGTCTCCGACCTGATCCGCAAAGCGATCAACGCATAGTGGATCGCGCCGTTGCGGCTGTTGTTTACTTTGTTGAGCGAATTACGTAATTTCTAAAGGAAGATACGTTATCGGATCTCGATCAATTACGATCTTCGCACCTATGGAAGAGCTCTTTACCCTTCAAGGTGCCATCAGTTTGATCACGCTTGCAATACTCGAGATCGTACTCGGGATCGATAACGTGATATTCGTCAGCATCATTCTGGGCCGAATGCCCAAAGAAGATCGCCCGAAGGCACGGCGCATGTGGATGGTCCTGGGGATCCTGATGCGGACCGCAATGCTGGTCGGGTTAGGCTGGTTGGTAAAGAACGGAGAGAACGAGTTGTTCGCTTTGTTCGGATACGGTTTCAACTTGCGTAATTGTATCATGTTCTTTGGTGGTTTGTTTCTCCTTTACAAGGCCGTTAAAGAGATCCACCATAAGCTCGAACGCGAAGAAACCTTGACCCAAAGCTCATCCAGAGCCAAAAGTTTCGGTGCCCTTATGGCACAGATCGTAGTGATCGATGCCATCTTCAGTTTCGATAGCATCATTACCGCAATTGGCCTTGCCGATCATGTGGAGATCATGATCGCAGCGGTTATCATCGCGATGTTCGTCATGTTCTTTTTCGCTCAGGGGATCAGTTCGTTCATCGAACAACATCCTGCGTTGAAAATGCTTGCACTTTCCTTCCTGGTCATGGTAGGGTTCATGCTCTTTTTCGAAGGTCTTGAACCTATTCACCATAGCAAGATACCAAAAGGTTATGCGTACGTGGCCATGGGTTTCAGCTTCGCTGTGGAATTGCTGAATATGAGAGCCGAGCGTAAACACGTGGTCAAGCTGAACAAGTAGTTCACAGAACCTTGGATCGGTGGCTACATCACCGTAAAGACAATAGGTAGTTTGAACCGGACCGCGACGTTCTTCCCTTGGTATTTGCCGGGATTCCATTTTATCATTTCCCGAACTACACGCAACGCTTCTGCATCAATACTTGGATGGACACCTTTGACCACCGTTGCAGAAGTGATCGTGCCATCGGCATCAACTACGAAGGCAATAACAACCCTGCCCGACTTGTTGAGCCTACTTGCATCCACTGGATATTTAATGGATCTTTTAAGGTACTTGTAGAGTTCCTTTTCACCACCTGGATATTCTGGTTTTACATCAACACCCCAGTCATCAATAGGACCGGTCTCGTTCGATCCGGTGGTTCCACCTGAGGAATTCGTACTGTTTCCGGTATCCGGTCCATTCGTACTCGTGCTGTCGCCGATCAGATCAGTGCTGACCGTAGTTGTCGTAGTATCCAGAGGTGTGGTCAGGACGCTATCAACTGCAACCCGTACGCTTGCATCCTGGGTCGGAGCAGGCTTCGACTGTTCAGGCTTTTTGGTGTTGACTTTGGGGATATCCGTCTTAGGAAGAACGCTTGGTGGCAGGATATCGAAGATACAATCGGTTGCTGTGAGACTTGGTGGGTCAGCATTCACGACCGGATCTTGGAACAAGCGTGGGAGGAATAGCAACGCACCCATCAACCCAACGGATGTGAAGAATGCGATCAGCATCGTTCGATGATGTTCCTGGCGGATGACGTAGGCACCGTAAGCTTTATTCCGATCAGCGAATACTAGCTCATTGCGAGCTGCGGAAAGTACGTTACTCCATCCTGTGCTGCTTAACGCGATGGAGAATAAAAGAAGTGCGGCAAAAAGTACGGCTATGGGGATCATGTTGAAGTGGATTTGCTTGGGTAACGCCGGGTTACTAACAAGCAGTACACTTCAACCTACAATTCCGTTCGATCGATATACAGGTCCAACGAAAGTTCCTCTCGGAAAATTAAAGACTAATTCTTCTTTTCCTTATGCCTGCTGCGTACTTCAGGAGCTTCGTTCGGTTCAGCGGTTTTCTCGACCTTTACAGTAGAAGGGTCAGTGCGATAGCGAATGAAGATGGCCTTCAATTGAGGTTGTCCATATAAGCCAGAAAGATAGTACTTGCCAACATCATCCGGTTTTTTATTTCGATGATGGCGAAGGATCCACCGGGACCCATCCCTTGCATGTGTGCCCTGCGGATGGTGGCGGATCCACCGTCTGCCTCGTTGGTGTGAATGACTTCGGTTGCCCAGATACGGTGTGCAATTTCATCTCCATGCCCGGTGATCCGAACGTGTTCGTGCCCAACGCCTTCACCCCGAATGGCGATACGAGCAACGATTCCTTACGCCCCGTCCTCAGCGGATCCGTTGGCTGGAACTACCGCATCATGGTCTTCGATCGCTGGGGTTTGCTAACCTTCGATACGCGTGATCGCAACGCGGCATGGGACGGAACGCACGATGGTGCGGGATCACCTTTGGATGTGCACGTGTGTAACGTGATCATGGAACGCAACGGCGATGCCCGTGTTCTCATTGGGCATGTGACCTTGGTGAGCTAGGGGTTATTCGCTTGCACGCACTGCGACTTTTGGTGCCATCGGGCGAGACTGATCTGCAGGTATGGCATCCACCGGCGGGACGTTCACGGATGTGATGGAAGACTTCGTTGAAGAAGTAGAAGCAGATGCAGTACCCTTGACCGCTGAAGGCATGCTATCCCCGGTTATCGGAAGGGCATCCCGCGTGATCGAAACTTCCTCCACTTCGCTTTCCCTCACTCCAGGCCGGGTTTCACTGGATCTTTCCAGATCGAGGTAAGGATTCATTCCCAAACTATCATGGAGAGGAATGGCTTCTGTCGTGACCGACACTTCTGTAGGGCCGGTTCGTATAGAAACTCGTCTCGAAGACGATTGGGCCAGAACGGCAAAGCTGCACAGGACCCAGATCACCAATGTCATATTTCTTTTCCAGCAATGGCTCATCGTGTGGTGGTAATGATGAAGTCCATATTGAGGTAACTAGTGAAAAGGTCATAGTTGTACACCCTGAAGCGGACCTGTCCAGTTCGCGATTCCACAGATTCCACTACCACATTGGGTGGCACCGCCCAATCCCCGCCAAGGACCACTGAGGCACCTGAGTTCCATGTATGGCCCGGTATGATCGCAGTCAACGTGTATATGGTGTTCGCGGCTATGTTGAGTGGAGGGTAGTACCAAACGCCAACTGTAGCGTCCACGAACCGTCTCCACCTAGCACCGTCCCAATAGTAATAGCCTGGATAGACGTTATTGGGCGCGGCTCCTGCCGTGGCCGTATTGTACACCATCATGGCCTGCAGGATCCCGGCCGCACCAATAGGTGCATTGGAGATGATACTGGTGAGCGCTACACGGGGAAGGAGCGCACCCTTGTTCGTGGCCTGAAGATCCAGGATCGCACCTACGCCGGGTACGCCACCGATACCGACATTGCCGATATTGGAGATCCGCATGCGCTCTACACCAGTGGTGGAAAATCCCAACGTGTTCAAGCTTTGGCGGAAAAGGCCCATGTTGGTGTTGGTTGTCCAACTATAGGCGGGCAATGCGGCTGTTCCGTCGCCGAATGAAGCCAATTGACCAGCGGTGTTGAACTCATACCGTTGAATGTTATTGGTCCTGACCTGCACGCCGATATTATCCGTCGTGCCCAGAAAGTTCGTTGCAGCAACAGTTCCGGCATTTCCTAAGATCGCCCACGCATCTGTAGAGGCAGCGAAACGGATCCATCTTAGCGTCGGCGTATTCCAGTAATAATACCCCGGTGAAACCCCGTTAACACCTGCGACGGTATTCGTGTTGAAGACAAGCAGCGAATTGTCAGGTGCCACGATGGGCGCTGCAACCACGATCGATGTTAGAACAACACGTGGAACCAATAGGCCGGTTGTGCCGCTTGTTATATCCAACATGGCTGAAGCGGCGGGCGCTGCTCCCGTAGCATTTATCCCAACGTTCTGGGCATGCGCGGCAGTGCTGAATAATAGAAACGCAAGAGTCAATTTCTTCATGGTATCGCAGGTATTGATCATCACTCGTACACCGCATTCAAACCCAACCCCACACTATTTTACTCGATCTTTCCCGTACAGGAAAGATCCATTCGATCAACTTCCGCATGAACGCTTACGCTATCAAAGGTAACACGTTCTGAGCTCCCATGGAAAAGAAGTGAATGGTCAACCTATGGATCAACTTGATCCGCAACCTGTCCGGTGTGGTGAATGGTCAATGATCACGGGTCAAAGTGCCTTGATCAATGGTGTGTATCCACATTTGATATGCCTTTTGGGATCGGGAATAGTGCTTGTAGCAATACATTGGTCTTTACGTAAGAAATTCCGATCATGAGCTGCCATTGCCATTCTACGGCTTAGGGATCTGAGCGGGCATGCCAGGCAGATATACACCTTCTGACACCTTGTATTTTCCATGGTGTACGCCTGCAGGAACGATACTTCCTACAGCTGTTAGGCGAGCAGGGTCAATTCCGTACACTTCCTGATCACTCGGCCAGTAGAAGATATTGGCCGGGTCAACTTGGTTCGCGGCTTTCGCTATGGCCGGCTCCTGTTCTGGTTTTAACCACCTTGGACCTGGAGCTTGTGGGAACCTGCCTTCACCGAATCCGGTCTTGGGTTTTACGACCAACTGGTACTCAACGGTACCGCTATGCACGCCGCCATTCAATTCAACAAGATCGAATCCTGTTGGAGTTCTATTGGTCATGGTAATACCGTTGAATTCCAACATATCCACTGGTGTGCAGAATACACGCACTGGATAGTCTTCAGTTACCATGATGATATCGGCCAATATGGGGTCGAGCGCAACATGTGCACGACCATTTACCAATTGGACGGTTCCGTAATCCTGATACCAGTATTCAGGAGATTCCGGACACGTGAGGAGGATGCGACCGTGATCCGCAGTAGGTATGATCTCACTAACTGCGTTGGTACCAGTGATCTTTCTTGCTATGCCACCCACAGTGGTAGCAACATAAGCAAATGCTTGATTAATACCGGGATAAGTGTATGATTCGAAATAGCCTCCGGCTTTGGTCAGCGTGTTGCTGAATGCCACGCCTTCAGCGCCAAAGGCATCTTGGTTCTGAGCATCTGCAGTTGCCGAAGATCCTAAGGTATATCCTGGGTTTCCTGCTGTCACTCCCCTTCCACTATACCCTCTGATCGCTATTTGATCACCTCCTAGGCCAGCGTTGGTTACATTCAATTGACCATACAGGCTAGGTGGATTGAACCCGGCAGTATTGTTCTGAACATAGTTGTATGATGCGATCCAAACGTCGGAAAAGGTTATGGCCGCAGCAACCGTGGCTGCACCCGTACTCTGTGCAAAAGTCGATGTATAGCCTGCCGCTGGATTGGATGCATAAACCCCAGCGCCCAACAAGGATTGAACAGGTGCACCGAATGTAATGTTGGTTTCTCTACCTAAATACCCGCCAACATTGTTACTGTGTCCATTAATTGCATCAAACGTGCCGCTTGCAACCTCCAATCGGGCTAGCGTTGGTAATGGTTGATTGATCCCAACATATCCATTGTTGCGAACACGCATTCGCTCAATATTGTTCGTACGTACAACCAGATCCACATTATCCGAAGTTCCAAGAAAGTTCGTTGTAGCCACAGTGCCTGCATTGCCCAGAATTGTCCAAGCATCCGTGGAGGCTGCAAAACGGATCCATCTCAAGGTTGGTGTATCCCAATAATAATACCCCGGAGAAACTCCATTCACACCTGCTATCGTATTCGTGTTGAACACTAGCAATGAATTTGCTGGTGCAACTACAGGCGCTGCAACTATGATCGAGGTTAGAAGAACACGTGGAACCAAGAGGCCCGTTGTGCCGCTGGTAATATCCAACATGGCTGAAGCGGCGGGAGCTGCTCCCGTAGCATTTATCCCAACGTTCTGGGCATGCGCAACTGTACCGATCAGAAGGAACAAAAAAGCAAATTTTTTCATGGTCGAACAAGGTTAATTCACGTATCAAAACGCGTTTGTTCCACCTCAAATAGCATACAGGATCGATCCCGATGAATGCCCTGTATGTTCTCCAACTTCCCTACGAACGCAACTATTCTCAAATGTATGACGAAATCCGATCTGAAAGGTGGCCTCTGGTTGCCCTCGGAAGCGAATTATTTTCAGATCAAGCGTTTGAGTTCTTCAACTCCTTCATTCTGGAATGGCATTACATTCGTAGCCAAGTTCAATTTTGGACCTGTCAACAATGGAATTTGGTCGGGTGGGAAGTGAGTTTTTAAGTGGGTTGAGCACCATTTTGAAGTCCGATGGAATTCTTGTGGGTAAGGACGAGTTGCTTCATTATGGACATGACGAGACAGAGGATCTCAGTTACCCTCCGGAGGTTGTTGTGAGACCAGATACGACGAATGAGGTGGCCGCAGTGGTCCGGCTTTGTTCGCAATTCGGGATCCCAGTGACACCGATCGGTGCCCGAACAGGTTTGAGTGGAGGAGCGTTGTGTGTACATGGTGGTGTAGCTCTTACGTTGGATAGGATGAATGCGATCATCGACATTGATGAACGCAATCTGCAAGTGACCGTTGAACCCGGTGTGATCACGCAAGTTCTACAGGAAGCTGTTGCCGCTAAGGGACTTTATTACGCCCCGGACCCAAGCAGCCGTGGAAGTTGCACAATTGGTGGAAACTTAGCCGAGAATGCTGGCGGACCAAGAGCCGTGAAGTATGGTGTTACGCGCGACTTTGTCCTGAACCTGGAGGTTGTGCTTCCGAGCGGTGAAGTGATCTGGACCGGTGCAAATACATTGAAGAACAGTACGGGCTACGACCTTACGCGCTTGATCGTTGGTAGCGAAGGCACGCTCGGGATCATCACGAAGGCCGTGCTCCGCTTAATACCATTACCCAAGGAGAACAGGTTGATGTTGGTGCCCTTCAGATCGGCTACAAAAGCATGTGAGGCCGTAAGCGCTGTGTTCCGTGCCGGCATTGTTCCCAGTGCGTTGGAATTCATGGAACGTGATGCCTTGGATTGGACACTGAAATTCGTGACCGGCGTTCATGTGAAAGTGGAAGATGATACAGCCGCTCATCTCCTCATCGAGGTCGACGGTCAATATGCCGATGTCGTAATGCGGGATTGTGAGACGATCCTTGCGGTGATGGAAAAGCACGAGTGCCAAGAGGTGTTGTTCGCGGAAACGAATGCGGAGAAGGACGCGCTTTGGTATATGCGCCGTAGAGTAGGGGAGGCCGTAAAAAGCAACAGCGTGTACAAAGAAGAAGATACCGTGGTGCCGCGCTACGAACTCCCACGATTATTGAAGGGAGTCAAGGACATCGGCGCTCGTTATGGTTTCAAAAGCGTGTGTTACGGTCACGCAGGCGATGGCAATCTGCATGTGAACATCATTAAAGGAGACCTTGATGATAACGCATGGACCAACGAGCTACCAAAAGCTATTCGCGAGATCTTCGAACTAACTGTTTCCTTGGGCGGAACGCTGAGTGGCGAACATGGTATTGGATTGGTGCAACGGCCTTATATGGATATTGCATTCAATTCCGTGCAATTGGAATTGATGAAACGTTTGAAAGAAGTCTTCGACCCCTTAGGGATCATGAATCCTGGAAAGGTTTTGCCGTGATCGGATCCAAGAATTACCTGAACAACGTTATATGCCCGAACAGCTCGTAATGGTCCTTCTTTATAGCATCGACCACGTTCGCGCGATAGACGTAAACTCCAGCTGGCATTGGCCCACTGCCTGATGTTCCGTCCCATCCTTCGGCAGGATCCGTGCTTTGATAGATCTGGCCTCCCCAGCGATCGAAAATACTGAGCTCGTACGTTTCTAGGTCCACTACATTGTTCACCGGAAAGAACACATCGTTGATGCCATCATCATTCGGTGTGAAGGCATTCGGTGTGTAGTAAACATAGTCCATCGGCTTCAGCCATGCGATGATCGTATCCGTACTCCAGAACTGCGCGGTGAGTGCCGGTAGCGTAGTGTCTGCCGGTGTGTAAACGTTGTTCTTGATCGTCCAATACAGGAAGTTGTAATACAACGCACTGTCCACATTGAAGTCTATGTCCATGCCTTCCGGAGCACTGACCAATTGCGGGAAATCCGTGTAGTTCATACCATCGAACGTAATGCTTCCAGCTTCCTTCGGAAACATGTCAAGCATGACATCATACCGCGTTGGTGGTTTGAAGTGCGCTACGATACTATCCGCAGAAAGGATATCCACTGTTACCAATGAATCCGTTGTTGAAGGCAGAATGGTATTGGTACTGAATGTTTCCCAATGGTCGAAGACCCAACCATCCGCAGGGAATGGGATCAACGTGGTCTCGATCCCACCGTAATAGGATCCACTGAACGGATAGGTTTCCGGCGCAAGCGAGTTGATCTCCAATGTTCCGCTTAACGGAGGATCCACGTTGAAGACCACATCGTACGGTCCTTCAAGCTCATAACAATCCACTAGACCTGTTTCGATCACCACGCACCGTGTTTCTATGAATGTGCGAAGCGTTTGTACGTTGTTCTGCCAGTCTGCGACCGAACCGCCCCAACGTGCTACTTGTCCCGGCATCTCAGGTGCAATATTCCCTATCAAGCTATCCAGGAACGGGAGCATATAGTCACAATTGAAGTAGGTGTTTCCTAGATCGATGTAACGGTTCACATAGTAGTCATGCACCATTTGGTTCTCATTGATCAACTTTTCAATGATATCCGTATGGCCTTGGTCTCCTGGGTTTGGAAGATCCTCCACAGTGCAAGGGTCAGCATTGGGACTTTGATCGGGAATGCCTGTGAAATTGGTGTAATGCCCAAAGGTGGCATCCATGTCCCATAGAATGTACCTCCATTTTTTCTTATCACCAGCCGGGTCCATTCCGCGCCACCAACCGGTGTTCCAATTCAGCCAATCTGCGCAAACGGTATAGCTGTTCAAACAGAAATAATCAACCAGCGACTTCCAACTGAATTGTTCGTCGACATAAGCGAAAGCGGTCGCGTCGCCCATGTCGTTGGTGGCAATGTAGGTGCGCAAGGCATTCCAATCCGTTTGGGCTTGTGGTCCACCGTACTCGCTCCACGTTCCTCCCCAGGTCTTTATCATCTGGATGTTGAACTTGTCCTGATCATAATAGTACTTGGTGAAATCGTGATCATCCACCTTTTCGCGGATATCATACACGCCCCAAAACTGGCCATTCACATACAAAACGCCCGGCTCGTAACTCCGTTCGTCAACAGCTAAATGGGCTTGTTGGCTAAGTGCTTGTACGTATGCATCACGTATGTGCGTGGGCTGCCCAGGGCCGAATTCGTAGTTGTCTCCGGCCATTGCCTTAATGATCAACCGCTGGAACTTGTCGCGTGTCTTGGTGCGGAAGATGGGGTAGTGGATCGCATTATTGTACCCGGTCTCATCGCGGGTGATGTAGTCGAATCCGCGTTGATCATAAGCCCAACTGTCCTGACCATGCTCGTTGAATTCGCCAACGGCCTCATCGCGCAACGTTCCATCTTCCCCGAAGTATTCAATGCTCCCGAAAGGCTGAATTCCCCCGTTGCCGTTCAACAGGTCATCAACCTGATCACCAGCAATGCTCCATACCGGAACCGTATGCGCTGAATTGATGAAGTAGCTGTTCGACTCAATAAAACTGGGAAGGCTACCAGCCGCGCCGAAGCATGTCGCGCGGATCACGGTCGTTACATTTACCGCAATAGCTCCCGCATACGCAGTGGATGCGGCAGTCGGTTCGGAACCATCGGTGGTATAGCGGATGGTCGCTCCAACTGGTCCAGTGATCGTAACGCTCTGAGCCCCTCCATAGGATCCAGCAGCTGGCGTAAGCACTGGTTTTTCAAGATATTCAGCAACCGCGCCCGCGTTAGCATTCCCCGGTGTCGGTGCGGTCATTAACGACCACGTCCCTGCGCCATCTGTTGTGCGGCCCCTACTATGACCCGTCTTGGTGCGTGTGGTAGGCGTAAATTCGAAATCATCAACAGCGGTCCCACTTGCATCACTCAGCAGAATATGGTCGCCATCGGTCTGGTCCAGATTGAAATTGGTGTGTATGAACCCTCCCGAAACCTCGTTGCGTTGGCTGCAAATGAACAATTGCCGACCACCAGCAGGGATGACCGTGCCGATAGGGATCTGCCATTTCAATGGATTTCCCGCTCTATTGCTTACATACCACCCTGTTATATCCGCCGCCGCGGCCCCGGTATTGTAAAGCTCGAACCAATCCTCAGTATTCCCGAAGTTATCCGTTAGGTCATTAAGATTACTGGCGCATACTTCGTTCACGACCACCTGAGCCGCAATTGGCAAGGCAGCACAGCCAGTAAGTATAAGCGCAGCAAGGGTAGTTCGGATAGATATCAAGGTCATGGATGATCAATGGTCAGCTAAGTTAGCAAGTGGGCAGGATCTCGGGACGGTTTGGTTCGTGGGCATCAGGGATTCCTACCGCTTCTTGCGCTTACCTGAAGATGACGTAGTAAGATGGAATTCCGGTGCCTGACGCAGAAAGGCGATAACGTGGTCCGCTGCTAAGGTATGTGGAAGTATCTGTTCTGCCAGATCTGACGTTCCCGGTGATCCTTCCTTGACTTGTGACGATCGTCACATCGCGGATCCGGGATACCATGGAACTTAGCGCTTGAACAGTTTGAACATGTGCTGTTCCTTTGCCCTATGAAAAAGACGATACCGATCATTACCCTGTGCATCGTAACCGTAGCGTTGATGGCCTTCAATGATCCCAGTTCTGTTGTACACAAGAATGCGGGAGGCGCGATCGCAGGATATTGTGGAGACCCTGCGGGTGGGTCCCTTACCTGCACCGCTTGTCATGAAGGGCCACACGCAACACCAGTCATTGGGCTGATCACTTCGGATATTCCGGCTGAGGGGTATACGCCCAATACCACCTACACCATAACCGCTATGATCGCGAGTGCAGGGCACACCAGGTTCGGATTCGAGATCTCACCCCAGAATCCTGATGGGGACTTCATCGGAACATTGGTGAATACCGGTACGGAAACACAGCTGAATGGTGCCGGTTCCAACTATATCACGCATAGTTTTGATGGGATCGAAGGGGAAGATTCCAGGACTTGGACATTCGATTGGATAGCTCCACCGCAGGGAACAGGCAGTGCTACCTTCTATGGTGCGTTCAACGTGACCAACTCGGATTTTACCCAGAACGAGGACACCATTTACACATCCACCCTTTTGGTCCCTGAAGCGCTGAGCACGTCAACTGCCGAACTGGGCACCACCGAGCGGGCGTTTACCGTGTTTCCTAATCCAACCACGGCCCTGATCACGATCAAGACCAGCAGCTTGGTGGGGTCCATGTTCATGATCACGGATCAAGCAGGCCACCAAGTATCATCCGGGAAACTCAACAATGTAAGCACCACCATCGATCTAAGTAGATCTGCGGCTGGTGCGTATTCGGTCCGGATCGGCGAACAAGGGGTGCAGACTCTGAAGGTGATCAAGCAGTAGGCAGCGTTACTCGGAAAGGTGGGAGCGGGAAGTGCCATGACCAGCTGCTGTGCTAAATGGAATAGAACGATCCGTTATTCCTTCTGAAAGCGGGCTATTCCAAGCGGGATATTCCGATCCGTGAATACGGTGATCAAATAGTGGTCAAGGATCGGTTATTCACTACGCGGGACTGAAAATATAGTTCGTCCCAGATCCGGCGCGGCCATAAAAAAAAGGGGCTGTCTCGAAAGGGATGGCCCCTTCTTGTTTTGATGGGGATTGGATGTGGTGCTGATTCAGAGACCTACCAGATCGGGATTATTTGCGGCCTTGCCCGTGTAAAGGACAGGACCGAACCCAAGGCACTTTTTAGACGTTCCTCAGCCCTTTTTTGAAGCGATCCTGACCAACTTCTTCAGGTTGATCGCAGTTGCAAGTAGTCCGGTTTCCAAGGCGACTTTGTCGAGTCCCCCTTAGCATGAACCGGGTGAAGCCTTTGTTCTGCTTGAGGTTACCGAAGGCCGATTCCACTTCCACCGGTCTAGCGCTTCGGTGCATTAGACCTTCTTCGCTGGTGAGCTTTTCTCGGGCTTGGGCTTTAAGTTCGTTAAGCCGATGGTTCACTTCGATGATCCGGTTACCCTTGGCCTTGTGGCAAACACCATTCATGGGGCATGTGGCGCAGTTGCTTGCTTGGTAGCGCGATACGGTTTGCACATACCCGGCCTTTGTTGTTGAGCGCTGGTCACCGATATGCCGCATGGGCTGGCCTATGGGGCAGGTATACTCGTTCCTTGCAGCGTTGTAGTGGAGTCTGTTTTGTACAAAGGGGTGTTTTTCCCAGTAGCTCTTTTGTTGTTCACGGTGGAAGTAGTTGTACTTCACAAAAGCCTCCACGCCCTCGCCTTCCAAGTATTCGTAATTCTGCTCCGAGCCATAGCTCCGCCATGCGGCGGACCACAGCCGCTTGGGGCAGTTTGCCCAACTGGGCTTGTAGTTCCTTGTAGTGGGGGATCAGTGTCTTGGTGTCGGTGGTGTCCTGATGTAGGCTGTAGTGTATGATGAACTGGTTCTGGGTGCTCCATTGCACGTTGTAGCCGGCCTTGAGTTGTCCGTTGCCCATGTGGTCGTCCTTCATGCGCATGAAGGTGGCTCCGCGATCGGTCTTCGAGTAGCTACCGCGCTCGCCCAAGATGGACTCTTGCATCTTGTACTTGCGCACGTTGTCCGGCCAGTTCCTCTTGGCGTAAGAGAGCTTTTGCTTGGTCTTCGGATCGATCTTCTTGTCCTTGAGCGCGGCGTTGATCGCATCAATGGTCTGGGCCACTTTCTTCGGGTCGAGTTCTTCCATCTCACCGGGGTCATCGCCCTGTAGTTCTTCAGCGGCTACTCCTTGGGTGTAGTTCCAGAGCTCCTCCAACTGGGCTTTCATTTTCTTCTTGTTGGTGGCAATGCTCTTGGCCCAAACGAAGGTGTACTTATTGGCATTGGCCTCGATCTTGGTGCCATCGGTGTACACTGCTTTGAGATCCACATGACCCGCTTCCATCAACAACAGAACCACTTGGCTGAACACTTCTTTGATGTGGTTCTTGAGCCGCTGGGCACGGAACCGATTGACCGTGTGGTGATCCGGACGCTTCATCCCGGCAAGCCACATGAAATGGATGTTCTCCTGGATCGCTGCCTCGATCTTACGCGAGGAGTAGATGTTGTTCAGGTAAGCATAGACCAATACCTTGAGCAACATACGCGGGTGGTAACTAGAGGTGCCGCCACCCTTGTACGTGTCGGCCAGCGAACCGATGTCGATCTGGTCGATAACCGAACCAACTACACGTACGGCATGTGTCTTTGAGATGAGTTCTTCCAACGATGGTGGCAAGAGCATCGCTTGACTCGGGTCGTAGTCCTTGAACACGACTTTTCTTTGTGAAGCCATGCCCGAAGGTCGATCACCCAAAACGAGTTGTCAAGATCAACTTCCAACGGCTTTTCAACAAAATGAAAAGGGCTGCCTCTTTTGAGACAGCCCCCGGTTCTTATTGAAACTCTCGGTCCGTTCAATGCGTTTCCGCAGCGGCCTCTGATTCTGATGCAGCGGCTTTGTATCCGCTGCCAATGTGCTCATCCAGGAATTTATCCATAGCTGTGTAGAACTCCAATCGGTTCTCTTCATTGTGGAAACCGTGGCCTTCATTTTCCTTTACGAGGTATTGTACTTTAACGCCACGGGCTTTCAATGCAGCAACCACTTGGTCGCTTTCGTCCTTGTTCACACGAGGATCCTTTGCACCTTGAGCAATGAAAAGCGGGCATGCGATCTTATCCACGTGGAAAACTGGGCTGGCAGCGTGCATCAACAAGCTATCGGCTTGCGGATCGCCTACCATTTCGTACATCATTTTCTTGAACGGCTCCCAATAGGGTGGAACGGTATTCATGAAAGTGAACAGGTTACTTACACCGACGTAATCCACGCCACAAGCGTACAGTTCAGGCGTGAAGGTGAGTCCGGCCAATGTGGCGTAGCCTCCATAACTACCGCCATAGATCGCAACGCGCTTGGGGTCGGCGATACCTTCTTTCTCCAACCACTTCACTCCATCAGAAATATCATCCTGCATGGTCTTGCCCCATTGTTTGAAGCTCTTTTCCCAGAACGCACGACCGTACCCAGTGCTGCCACGGAAGTTCATTTGGAGCACAGCGTAACCGCGGTTGGCCAAAAGCTGAGCTTCGGAATTATAGCCCCAATCATCGCGTGCCCAAGGTCCACCGTGCGGATTGATCACCACTGGGAGCATCTTGGCATCGCGGCCTTTCGGTAAGGTCAGGTAGCCATGGATCGTCAGCCCGTCGCGGCTTTGGTATTGGATCGGCTTCATCTCAGCAAGGTCATTCTCATTCAACCAGGGATAAAGCGTGGCCATTTCCACGGTCTTTTCGGTCTTCGCATCATAGAAGTAGTACTTCCCTGGCATGCGGTCATTGCCTTTCCAGACCATGAATTTGTCTTCATCGTCATTCTCGCCATAGACCCAATATTCATAGCCTTCCATTTGTGCACCGAGCTTGTTCCACAGCGCTTCGGTCTCCTTGTCGAGGAAGGCATGTTCGCTCTTGGCTCCGGTCCATGATACGACCGTAAGCACCTTGCGTTTACGGCTATAGTTCAAATTGTCCACGTCGTAATCCGCATTCGCGAAGATCTCTTTCACTTCTTTTCCGGCTGCAATGTCATACTCCACGATCGCGGATTTATCACGGCCATTGAGATTGCTGCTCGCATACAGGTTCTTATTGTCGAACGTAAAGAACAATGGAGCGAAGCTGTCCTTGAATCCGGTCCGTTTGATCTCCACAAAAGGCTCTTTGTCATTCGCTCGATGGTAGAGCACTTGGTCCGTTCCATCTGTCATACTCGCCAAACGGATCATACCGGTGTGATCTGTGGTGAAATTTTCGTAGTTCTCCTTGTTGTTGTACAACGCCTTGGTCTCACCTGTCTCAATGTTCACCAAATAGGGGTCGAACACTTCTGGATTGCGCTTGTTCATCTGCACGATCACCATTTTTTCCATTCCAGCAATATTGTGCAGATCGTCCATAACGCCAGCACGAACACCTTTCTCCGGGCTCAGTGTCTTCACATCCTTGCCATCCATGCTCGCGCTGAACACGATGTAATTCTCATCGCCATTGATGTCACGTGTGTATAGGATCCGGTCGCCTTTCCAGAAGTACCCGCCAACATCACGGATGGTATCATGCGTTACTTGTGTCGGAGTATCCTCACCGATCTTCTGCACGAATACGTTCATGCGATTATTCCAAGGTGCACGATAGCTGAAGTATTCGCCGTTCGGGCTTATCCTGAAGCTTGCTTTTTCCGGGTTCTTGAAGAAGTCGTTCACTTCGATCTTGGCCGGTGGTGCTTCCATCGGCTTTTCAGCTGTTTTCTCTGGCGTACCCGTTCCGCAGGAAACGAGCACCGTGGCAGCAACAGCCATTGCAATTCCAGTAGTCAATTTATAGTTCATGGTCGGCTTTATGGGTGAAAGTGATCGTAAAGATGAAATGAAACCTGGCTCGGGTCCGTAAAGATCCATGAACGGCAGATGAAGGGGATGGATGATCGTACACTACTGATCTTCATACAACCTCGATCATGCCCAAATGATCCGATCGTGTTCAGAGCAAATAAACTATTCGCTAAACAGGTCTATGCATCAAGTAATGCGGTCCGATGCCCTCAATGTCGAATTGCTCGCCTATTGTCTCGAATCCCATATTTTTATAGAACGGAACGGCGAGCAACCGTGCATTGCACCAGACCAGATCAGCGTGTTGGGCTTTGAGATGGTCCAATGCGAACCGGATCAATAGGCTCCCCGCACCTTTGCCGGCAAAGTCCGGATGCGTGGCCATGCCACGCAAACGGTATTGTTTCCAACCCAATAACGCACTGTTCTTCTCTGGATAGAACGAGGCCACGCTGATCAGCTGTTGGTGTATCTGTGCGGCCAAATGGAATGCACCTTCCAACCGATCGTTCGGGAAATGGGTGTCTTCCACAATACCACCCGGTCGTAAGACCATGAGGCGTAACGGGTAGGTAGCTTCCGCTTTAATGAATCGGATATGCATGGGAGAGTGACAAAATTGAGGCGATCGCCCTACTGTAGGCAAGTCCTTATCACCCAAGTTACGACCATTGTGATTCAACGAGTGGCCTTCGTACGCGAATTGATCAAAATACACGCGTGTTCCGTGGTTATTGTGCTCCGCAACTATGCTTCAACGTGCTGCAGATGCCTGTAGAACCGTCAATTGCTCAATAAGCCGTTGTGCCTCATTATCTGCATCCAGTGATCCTGTATCACTGCGTGAGAATCCATCCATGAGCTGCGCTATGCGGATCCATTCCGTGCCGGAACTCACCATGACCACTTGGGCCTTATTCCGCATGCTTGAGTCCGTTTCAGCCTGATCCGCAATGATCTCGACGTCCGACCAATTGATCACGCGTTCATCCCATCCTAATGGATAGGACAACGCACCTAAAAATGAATACCGTTCAACTACGGTCAATCCATGCGCACCTACTTGAACTGAAACAGGAGGAAGTGCAAGCAACGCATAGATCACCCAACCTGTACTCAGTACCATACCTATGCGTGCTCCCAGAACTGCTCCCTTGATAGCACTTCGTCTGATCAGCGTTGAGATCAACGATCCGCTAGTGGAACTGACCAAGGCTGTGATCACAATAGACAAAATTGCCACAGCCACACGGGGCATCATCGCCATGCCACCTACTACCAACGTATGTGGGTCCAGCAATGCATAGCCATTGCGGTAGTTAGCAATGGCAGCAATAAGTGGATCCGCTTCTGTCGTACTCGCGATCAGGACGACCAAAGCGATCGCTAACCGGATCGCTAACACAACGCCCGCACCTATTGCAAGGAATTGAAAAGCCTCTCGCGCGTTATCGGGAAGCTCTAACTTCATGATGAACTGATCCAGGTACTACTTGAAATAACGCATATCCGCACCGGCTTTCAGTGTCTTCACCGAATCGTAGATCAATTGGATCACATTCTCCACATCATCCTTGTGAACGCTCTCGACTGTGGTGTGCATATAACGCAAAGGCAGACTGATCAATGCGCTTGGAACACCAGCAGCACCATAAGCGAAAGCATCGGTATCCGTTCCAGTTGCACGGCTTGCTGCCGATCGTTGGAAGGGGATCTTTTCCTTTTGAGCGGTGGTAACGATATGCTTCAAAAGATTATTGTGAACAGCTGGTGCATAACACAGTACCGGGCCTTTTCCGCATGCAATGTCACCACTCTGGATCTTGTTCATCATCGGGGTCTGGGTGTCGTGCGTAACGTCCGTTATGATCGCCAGATCAGGTTTTATCCGCTCCACGATCATTTCAGCACCACGCAGTCCCACCTCCTCTTGCACACTATTGGTCACATAGAGACCGAATGGAAGCTTCACCTTATTCTCTTTCAACAACCGCGCTACTTCAGCGATCATGAAACCCCCCATGCGATTATCCAAGGCCCGGCCTACGTAGTGTTTCTTGTTCAAGATCATGAACTCATCCTCATAGGTGATCACGCAGCCCACATGAATGCCCAAGGCCTCAACTTCTTTCTTGTTCGCACAACCGCAATCCAAAAAGATATTTTCCAAGGTTGGTGCAACCTCGGGCTTACCACCACGCACGTGGATCGCGGGCCAACCGAACAACGCCTTTACAATACCTTTTTCCGTATGGATGTTCACCCGTTTGCTCGGAGCAATGATGTGATCGCTGCCTCCGTTGCGACGCACATAGATGAAGCCTTCGTTGGTAATGTAATGAACGAACCAACTGATCTCATCCGCATGTGCTTCGATCACTACTTTGTACTTGGCTGTTGGGTTGATGACACCAACAACGGTACCGTAGTTATCCACGAAATGGTCATCCACGTAAGGCTTCAGGTAACTCAACCAAAGCTTCTGTCCCTCACTTTCGAAACCAGTAGGTGAAGGGTTGTTGATGTAACGCTCCAGAAATTCGAGCGACTTCTTGTTCAGAATGCTTGGCTTCGTTGTCTTTTTTGCCATTGAAGTGGGGTTGGTCCAGTTTTATGGTTGCGTGTTCCGTCGGGTCAAAGCTATTGTTAGTCGGTGAACCGAACCTTTCGGACCATGGTTTCGTTCAATGCCCTCATATTCAACGCATACCATTATGATGATGCGCATAAACGCTAGTATTCTCCTTGTTGCTGTTCTGCTTTTTGGTGCCCCGGAACTAACCGCTCAAAGTGCGACCACCAGTAAAGAGGCGCGTGATCTTTGCAAAAAGGCAGAACGGTTGCTTCAGAGCGGTAGTGCAAATTTCGGTCAAGCAGAAAAGATCCTGGAAGAAGCATTGGCACTGGATCCCAATGATGCCGGGGTGAACATGGCCATGGGACGTTGCCAATTGAACGGACCACAGCGCCATAGAGCAGTGGAATACCTGTTACAGGCGCACAAGGCTGATGCTTCCATTCCACATGTTACGTTCATGGCGGCCTATGCTTTGCAGCTCAACGCGCGTTGGAAAGAGGCGATAGCGCTCTACGAAGAGCACCTGTTGTCGTTTCCGGAAGCGGACATGGATCCCATGTTCAATTTGGCGGACAAGCACATCATCGAGTGTCGTAACGGAGTGTTGGCAATGGGTTCGCCGGCAACAGCACGTGTTTCAAATCTTGGCGATGGCATCAATTCGAGCTTTGCGGATTACGGTCCATTGATCAATGCGGATGGAACCGCTATGTATTTCACCTCCCGCAGACCTGTTACCGCGGAGGATAAGATCAACAAGGTAACCGCGGATCATTACGAGGATATCTATTCCAGCACCAATTCAAATGGCTTATGGACCAGTGCGCAGCGCATGATCACCCCGATCAATACCCCGCAGAACGATGCCTGCGTTGGGTTATCAAATGACGGTCGTACAATGGTGATCTATCGCGACGAAAAAGGCGGTGGAGATCTGTACGAGTCGAAACGTGAGAATGGGATCTGGAGCGAGCCCGTTGCATTCGGCCCGAATATCAACACCGGTTCGCACGAGTCAAGTGCGTGTTACAGTTTCGATCATCAATGGTTGTATTTCGTGAGTGATAGGGATGATGATAATCTCGGTGGTCAGGATATTTTTCGAAGTCCATGGAACGATGCGCTCAAGCAGTGGGGAACGCCGGAGAACCTTGGTCCTTCGGTTAACACGGAGTTCGATGAGGACGGCATCTTCGTTCACCCGGATGGAAGAACGATCTACTTCAGTAGCAAGGGACACAACTCCATAGGCGGTTATGACATATTCCAAAGCCGTTTGGAGAACAACGCTTGGTCAACTCCGGTAAATCTGGGTTGGCCGATCAATTCACCGGATGACGATCTCTTTTTTGTACGCACGGCTGATGGAAGCCAAGGTTTCTTCAGCTCTTATCGCCCCGGTGGTTCAGGAGAGGATGATCTGTATATGGTGCAGTTCAAGAACGGTGATGAGACCGTAAGCGCCAATGGCGGTGCGATGCCAGCAGGCGAAGCATCAGGTACCATCATGTTAAAAGGAAAGATCACGAGCGAAGCACGGATCAATGGCCTTTCTGCTATCATTGAAATGGTGGATCTGCAGACCGCGAAACACGTTCTGGATGTTACTACGGATGGATCAACAGGAGATTTTCTGCTGGCAATTCCTGCTGGTCGCGATTATGCCATGTACGTGAAAGCCGAGGGTTACTTGCCCCATTCCAAGAACGTGAGCATTCCTAAAGGCATGCAACCGAACGACATGAGCCTCGACATCATTCTGGAACCGATGGTAGCCGGAAATAAAGTGACCTTGCACAACATTTTCTTCGAGACCAATAGTGCGATCCTTGAACAGCAGTCCTTGCCGGAGTTGAACCAGTTGTACTATCTACTGGAAATGCACCATGACCTTCGGTTGATGATCGAAGGTCACACGGACAATACAGGCACTACCGCCTTGAATGCCGATCTCTCTGCAGAGCGTGCTGCTTCAGTTCGCGATCATTTGATGAAGCGAGGTATTAAAGCAGATCGACTGGAAGCTGTTGGCTCGGGTGATTCAAAACCATTGGTGCCGAATACGAACAGTGCCAACAGAGCGAAGAACCGCCGTACGGAGATCAAGGTCCTGTAGAACGAATATCTGCTTAAAACGACGCGCGCTTGGAACCTTTTGCTCCAAGCGCGCGTTTTTTATTGCAGTGAAGCCCATCTTTACCGCATGTTCACGATCCGCGTTTACGGCCTGTTGATCCACAAAGGGAATGTACTTGTTTCCGATGAGCTGATAAAAGGACAGCGCATTACCAAATTCCCCGGAGGTGGACTGGAACATGGCGAAGGTTTAAAAGAATGTTTGATCCGTGAGATCAAAGAGGAGATGGGACTAGTTGCCTTCGATATTGATCACTTCTACACCACCGATTTCTTTCAGCAGAGTGCGTTCCATAGCACACCCATGCAAGTGATCAGCGTTTACTACACCTTCAGTGTTCGGGATCCGGAAGCCATCTCTGTTGTTACCGAACCGTTCGGTGGGGAAGGCACTGTGTTTACCGAAGAGCTGTTCCGGTGGTTGCCGCTGGAAAATGTGGATAACGATGCTGTTTCGCTACCGATCGATAGGGTGGTGCTGGCGATGCTGAAGGCGAAGTTGTAGACGCACTCGTGTGGGTCAGACCCCCAACCTGCGCACCACAAGATCCTGAACATTGGCGAATACACCTTCCGGCTCGAAGGCCCTCCAAGGAAAGTTGTTCAGTTTGCCGCCAAGCAGAAAGTATTGATCGATGTTGGCATGCTGCAATTCATCCAATACATGCAACCGGAAGTTGATCAACGCGATCCAGCCATCCTGCTCACTTACTTCATCATACCATTCGGCATAATACTCTTCATCACTGCTGTGGAAGTTGAGTACGTTCTCTCCGATCAAAATGAACTTGTTGATCCCTTGCGCCATCAACTCTTCAATGATGTCCCGCTTCAGGACCATGATGTCATTGTGAAGTAGATCGTTCCATTCGCCGATCAGCTCAATGATGACATAGCCATCATCGTAGTCAGCAAAAATGACCTTCATGTACAATGTCGTGCTCCCGAACGAATCCCACTGTGGATGGATCACATGGTCGTACACGGCGTTGCTGAATTCGAATTCACTGTGCTCCGTGCCATGGAACGGCGAGCGGTCATCGTCTTCGGCGGTGTATTTATCACGCCATTGGTAATGTGGTTCAATGTCGTGCATTACTATATGTGCAAAGGTAAACCCGCGATGTATAATGTTAGCCCGTACGCACTTTTTTTCAACCGTTAATTAACGTTGATGAACGTGAATGGAATTACGTGCTTTCTCACTGTTCGGAACACGAGAGGAACATTCCAAAGCGATCGCGCAGGGACGCCAACTGCCAACTGCCCACTGCAAACTGCCCACTGCAAACTGCCTACTCCCTACTGCTCACAGCCTTCCTCACACTACCGTGTTGTTTAAGAAGAGCATTCGCTTCTTCATACGGGACATTCAGCGTATCCATCACCATGCGTGTGCCGCGGTCCACAAGTTTGTTATTGCTCAGTTGCATGTCCACCATACGGTTGCCTTTTACACGACCAAGTTTGATCATCACAGCAGTACTGATCATGTTCAAGATCAGCTTCTGGGCTGTGCCACTTTTCATCCGGGTGCTGCCAGTCACGAACTCCGGACCAACAATGGCGACAACTGGATGCTTGGCGGTGAGTGCCAACGCACTGCCAGGGTTACACGTTATGCCCCCTGTGAGTATGCCCTCATCGTTACACTTTTCCAATGCGCCGATCACATAGGGTGTACCACCGCTTGCCGCTATACCGATCACCGTGTCATCTTTTCCAACAGCGTGTTCCTGCAGATCTTTCCATCCTTGTTCGCGATCGTCCTCCGCAAATTCAACGGCTTTCCGGATCGCAGCATCGCCGCCCGCGATTATGCCGATCACCAGCCCATGTGGCACTCCGAAGGTGGGCGGACATTCACTGGCATCAACGATCCCCAACCGTCCGCTGGTGCCGGCACCCATGTAGAACAATCGACCGCCGCGTTGCATGCGCTCCGTAATCTCATCAACGAGTGCTCCTATTTCCGGTAGCGTGCGTTCTATCGCTTGCGCAACCGTGCGATCCTCAGCATTGATGTTCGTGAGCAACTCGCTGGTGGTCATGCGCTCCAGGTGGTCGTAACGTGATGCGCTTTCAGTGATCTTTTCCATTGGGGTAGGGTACAAAGAAAAGGGGCCACCCGATCGGATGGCCCCTTTCAACGAAGAACTTGTGATCAGTTCACCATAAGCTTACGTGAGATGTTCCCCTCTTTGAAGAACAATTGCACGTAATAGGCACCGGTGGACAATCCTTCACGATCCAAGGTGAATTGATTCGCGTTAACGCTACTTGAACGTGTTACACGACCTTGGTTGTCATAGATCACGTAACTCTGGATCGTTGAAGCTTGGCTAGTGATAACACAGCTGTTCACCATAGGATTAGGGAACATATCTACACCTTGTGCGATCGCTGAATTCTCATCGATACCAACATCAAAACCAAGACCACGGTACATGCGTGGGGTGATAAAGCTCTGCAACGTGTCAACGTATGCCAATGCGCGCAAACGACCAGCTACTGGACCCAATGCTGCATAGACCGGATTTGATGCCAAGCTATTGGAAATGCGGAGTTCCGCACCTGCCTGATCGATACCTAGGGCAGCACAACCAGCGATAACCGCGGTGCTATCGAACCATTCCCACGGTCCGGAAGCGTTCTGTGGTGCCATGATCGGGAATAGTCCTTCGTTGCCATCGTTCACCGTACCAGCCAGTTTAGCTTGAGCATAGTTCGTGATCGCATCCGTGAAGGGTGGGGTCAGCCAGATATCATTATTACCGAATTCGTTCGCGATACGGGTAATCGTGCTGCTGCCTGAAACATCTACAACTGCAAAGCTTGTTCCGGGTACGAAAACCGTTCCATCGCCATACGGTGCAAATGGATCATTCACTCCATGAACAGCACAAATTGGCACTTCGCCTTGGTCCATCCATGAGCTATCTCCAATTGCTCCACCGATGTTGAAGATCATGGAAATGTCGTTCGAGTAAGAAGGCCAGTTATCGTTGTTCAACATCGGGCTGCCGCCTAGACCGTCGAAATCACCCATAATGGTCGGTTCAACCATGAATGCATTGGTCTCGGTATTGAAGAACTTTAGCAATTGGATCTCGCTCACTTCCTGTAATGAGGAATAGGCCAACGCTGTGTAACCACCGGATCCTTGACCGCCAATAACGATCTGATCGCCATTCACACCATACGGGTTTGCATCTTCTGCAATGGATTTACGGAAGTAACGAACAGCCGTTTTGGTATCCTGCATCGAGCGATATACCGCTTGGATGATGGTCTGTTTACGGGTTTGCTCAGAAGGTGATGCTGGATTCCAACCAGTGCGGTAGCCGATCGCAGCTACAACATATCCTTTCTTCGCGAATTGCTTGCACATTTCAACAGTGGCACTATCACTCTTTGAACCTGTTACAAGTTGGTTCAAATAACGCGGAAGAAATGAACCTGTATGCAGGTAAACGATCAATGGCCGTGCAGTTTCAGTATCACCAGTTGGTGTGTATACGTCCATAACAAGCGGCGTAGAAACAGGCGCACCGGTCAGTACTGAAAAGTTGGTGCCGTATTGTACGTTCGTCTCTACTGTTGCAGATGGAAATACTTCCGTTAAATAACGCTGTGCTGAAGCCGACATAGCCGTGCCTAAGCTTGCAAGCGCAAGAATGCGTAAGGTGTTTTTCATGAAATTGATTTAAGTGAGTAATTCCCAGCTAAGGTAACACCTACTTCGATCCGAATTACCAACGTTCCGAAATCACTTCCGCCGTAGGTCGGGTTCGTAGCTGACGGAGAAGTATGCCAACCTGCCCACTTGCGGGCCACCATAGACCATGTAAACGTTGTTGTCCAGCAAGTTGGATGCTCCCAGCTTGAACGTGCAGTTGATGGAAGGAATGGTTTTGTTGATCTGCGCATCCAAGAGTCCGTAACTCGGGATACTGCCCGTGAATTGCGGTGAACCTTCGAATAAGAAGCCCTGTATCCAACGGTAGTTAACACTGAACCCCCAATTTTGAACAGGTATGCCCACGATCACTTTACTAATATCCCGAGCAGAAAGTCCTAGGTTGTACTTGTGTTCAGGTGTGTTGAATGCTGGGATGATCGGATCGTCTTCCACGGTATTCAATTTATTCCACGAATAGTTGGCGTTCACTGCGAAGAATTTCCAGAAAAAGTAATTCGCGCCAATGGAAAACCCCTGGGTGGTTACCAGTTTTGTAGAGTTAGCTGCTACACGGTAAACCTGCACGCTGCCGAGATCCACCGCATTGCTCGACTGTATTACATCTACATCAGCTCCTAATTGGAATCCAAGAAAATCCTTGTAGAAGCTGTAGTAATAGGATCCATCCAGAAATAAATTTTTCCCGATCGTATTCCGGAAGCCTACCTCTAGGGTCTTGACCTTTTCCGGGACCACCGCAGCCACGTCAAAATACTCCAGAACACTTGCACTGGTGCTCAGTGAGTTGATCAACGAAGGAACCGTAACCAGGTTTTCCACGCCATTCAAATTCCCTAGCAGTACCGCGCGACCAACGTTGTAATAAAGGTATTGATCCTGTAGCGTGGGATTGCGTATTGCAGAAGAGAATGAGAAGCGTAGAATATTTTCCGGATCAAAACTGTACACGGCACTGGCAGCCGGTGAGATCAGGATAGGGAAGTTCACGTTCTTATCTACCCTCGCCGTAGCTGTTACTTTCAATTTCTCGCTTTTCAAAAGCTTACGTGCGGCGCCTACGTAAACTCCACCTTGTTCGTTGGTGATCCGTGTTGAACTGGTGTCGGAAAAGATGTTACCCTTGGAATAGGGTAGGTACTGCCTGAAACTGAATCCGCCGGTGATCGTGTATTTGTTCGCCTTCCAGTTGCGCTCACCCTGTAGTTGCCAAAGTGCAGAACGATCATAAAAACGTGTACCACCTTCACTGAACAAACGCGTTGTAATGTCCTTGAACGCAGCTTCGTATTCAGCTGTGCCCGGTTCTACACGATCAGAATAAATGTTCTCCGTACCTGCGGAAGTAGCACTGGTGTTGGCGTAAGCCCTTACTCCGTTGTGGAGGCCTGATACGAAGGTGTTGTTATCCAATAAGAATTGATCGATGGCGTTTGCGTCAATGATGAACGTTGCTGGCGGGCCAGGGTCAAATACAGGTGTGGGGAAGCCGGGTAATGCGGCTATCTGGGCTTGCGGTCCTCCACTAACTACCCAACGGTTCCTGTAGTCCTGGAACCAGCGTGCATCGTCCTTACTTTGGTCCTGTAACCGGAATGCAGTGAATACAGCATCATAGCTATCTCCCGCATCTTCATTGGTTACATAGGCACGTAAGAACCCTTTATCGCCTGCATTCAATTCAATACGATTCTGGTAGAATAGAATGTTCTGTAAACGGAAGCGGTTGTCGCCTTGGTAAACGGTAGTGCCCGTTCCAAAACTACTGGCTACAATGAATCGCAAGCTATCATTGAGTTTGTAGTGATATGCCAACGATGCTTTCATATTGCGCGTATCGTAATCAACAAGATCGGTTTCCTTATACCCATCTCTATGCACCGTGCCAAGGCCGTAGGTTGTTATTCCAGCGTTTGAAGATGCTTCATCACCGTAGCGGTTCACGGCATCATATCCGCCAGGGTTGTTCTCTCCTGCATCAGTGCCTTCTACTGGAGCATAGTTATTGGCTTGCCAATCATTGGCCTGCATGTAGTAAAAGTTGAACTTCAATGCAGAGCGTTCACGGCCTTTACCTCCTTTGAACACATGCGCGTAGCGCAATGCAACCTCTCCTAAATTGCGTTCGCCACCTTTCACGGTTGCCGATAGGCCACGGAAAACATAAGGGTCCTTGGTGGTCATGCTGATCACGCCGTTGAAGGCATTCGGACCGTAGTAAGCAGAGCTTGCGCCTACGATCAGGTCAACTTTCATTACATCCAATTCACTCGCTCCCAAGAAATTGCCCAACGAAAAATTCAACCCCGGACTTTGGTTGTCCACACCATCGATCAACTGCAAGCTTCGTACGGGACTTGTGCTATTGAACCCGCGTGTATTGATCACTTTGAAACCCATGCTTGCCGATGTCATATCAACACCCTTCAAAGATCCAAGACCTTCATAGAAGTCGCCAGTAGGGGCTTCTTTTATCGCGATCAGGTCCATGCTTTCCACGGTCAACGGCGCTTGTTTCTGTTTCTCGCTGATCCGACTTCCAATAACCTCCGCTTCGCCTAGAAGCACTTGATCCGCCCCTAATTTCACTTTGAGATCCTTGTCCAAGGTCGTGACTGAGATCTCTTGATCGGTATAGCCTACATAGCTCACCGTCAGCGTAAATGGTGGTAAGGATGGTACGGAGAGTTCAAACTTGCCATCGATATCCGTGATCGCACCACCCGTTGCACCTTTCAGCTTTACGCTTGCACCCGGTAGGGTCTCGTTCGTTTGGTTGTCGTAGACGGTACCGCGCAATAAAAAGGGTTGCGCGCATACCGCAGTACTGCAGCATAGCGGTATACCGATGGTATAGAGAGAGCGGAGTAGGAAGTTCAGTAACCTTTGCATACACTTTTTAAGAAGGAGGTATCAGAGCGGACTCTTCGTTCGTAGAACATCGTGCGCCGGGAGGTGGCATCCGATCGGAAATGTAGTGATACATTCTTACGTGACGCGTCAGCTTGATTATTTTGAGTGTTTCTTTCTCTACGATCACCCACCTTTGTGAACATGTCCATTTCACTTACCAGCTTCGGTGCTGCAGGTACGGTTACCGGTAGTAAACATTTGATCGAACTTTCCCGCAATGGCGGATCCATGCGCTTACTGCTTGATTGCGGCATGTTCCAAGGCGAAGCGCTACGCGAGATAAAAGGTGATCCTAACCGAAGTTTCGGATTCGATCCCAAAAGCATTGATGTGCTTGTGCTGAGCCATGCACACATCGACCATAGTGGTCTGTTACCGCGCTTGGTGGCCGAGGGATTCAAAGGAGTGATCTGGAGTACCCCTGCTACACGCGACCTCTGTGAGATCATGCTTATGGACAGTGCGCATATCCAAGAGTACGATTACGAATGGGAGCAGAAAAAAGCGCGTCAAAAAAATAAGGAAGTTGTTCATAACGGGCCGCTGTATTCCAAAGATGATGTGGCTCCGACATTGGCCTTGTTCCGGACGGTTCCATACGGTGAGCACGTAACGATCTCAGAAGGTGTGGACCTGCACTTTACGGATACGGGTCATATTCTGGGCAGTGCTGCGGTGCAATTGATATTGGAGGATGGTGATCGGAAATTGAAACTAGCATTTTCTGGCGATGTTGGCCGCTATGTGGACCGCATAATGCCAGATCCTGTCTCGTTCCCGCAAGCGGATGTGATCCTATGCGAGAGTACCTATGGAGATCGCGATCACTCTTCCATCGAAGAAGCCGAGGAGGTTCTGTTGGGCCATGTGCTCGACGTGTGCGTTAAGGACAAAGGACGCATGATCATTCCTGCATTCAGCGTAGGTAGAACGCAGGAAGTGTTGTACACGTTGAATAAGCTCAGCAACGAAGGACGTTTGCCGCGTATTCCCGTTTTTGTTGATAGCCCACTCGCCATTAGTGCAACAGGGATCGCGCGTGCACATACGGATCTGTTCAGGGAGAATGTACAGAAAGAGCTGCACGACGATCCTGATCTGTTCAGTTTTCCGGGCACTTCATTCGTGCGCAGTGCTGATGGAAGCAGGGCATTGAACGATCATAAGGAACCGTGCATCATCGTGAGTGCAAGTGGTATGATGGAGGCGGGCCGTGTACGACACCACCTTCGGTTAGCACTGCCCGATCCCAAGAACATGGTATTGGCCGTTGGTTTTTGTGCGCCCGGCACGTTAGGTGACCGGTTAATTCAGGGCGCAAAGGAGGTATCGATATTTGGAGAGAAAGTGCCCGTGAATGCAAAGGTCGTGCGCATGGATTTTTATAGTGCCCATGCCGATCGTGGCGAATTGAAGCGTTATCTCGATTGCCAAGATTCCGCTAAAGTGAAGAAATTGTTCTTGGTACACGGTGTTGATCATGCGCTGGAAGGGTTCCGCAATCAATGTTTGGAACAAGGGTTCAAGAAGGTGATCATCCCGGAGCGCGGTGAGCGGTTCGAGCTGTAGGTTCACCCACCGAACCCCATCGCTTTCTTCACGCCTTCAGGTAACGCAGGCAGTTTCCTGCGCTCGAACAAGAAGCTGCTCAGGTCGGCGATCTCACTGAAGATGTAGTGGCTGTCCATGGCACCTTTCAAATAGGCTTTGCCTGTGCTGCCACCTGTGCCCACGCGTAGACCGATCATGCGGTGTACCATGTTCACGTGTCTGCTGCGCCAAGTGGCCATGCCCGCGTCAATGTCCAACAGCGATTGAAGGAATCGGAAGGCTTGCTGCATGATCGGTTCATCGCGGTACAGCATGATGAACACTACGCTGCGTGATGCAGCCGGTGATAATTTGCGCTCACGAGATCCCGTGTTGAATATGGTCTGCCATAGTGCGGCATTGCCTTCTTCACCTTTTACCAAACTGCCGGTGTAGATGGATTCCAATTGCGAAAAGAACGCACCCTCTTTTCCATCCCAGTATTTCGCATCGAAGAACGGCATACGTTCCAGCCACGTGTTCACCAGCTCAAGTAGGGTAGGCATACTCTCCAGCTTTTCGATCTCCGCTTTATGTTCCGGCTTCAATTGGCTCGTGTAATACTGCTTGCCGAAACGTGCTTCCATCCGCAGTCCTAATCGTGCTTCAAGGATCTTGAACTGCATGCTCTGGAATCCACTTGCAGGACGCAATAGGTCGCGGAAATCCAAAAAGTCCAATGGGGTCATGGTCTCCATCACGTCCATTTGCTTCACCAGCAGATCCAGAATGGTGGTTACGCGGTGCAAGCGATGTACAGCGATGTTCAGTTCACCACGGTTGTCATCGATATGGTCATCCGCGAACATTTCGATCACACTTCCTACCTCATGCAAAACCTGCTTGAACCAAAGTTCATAGGCTTGGTGGATAATGATGAAGAGCATTTCATCATGCGCTTTCACACCATGTTTATCACTCTCTGGTGCTTGTGCACCTAAGATCTTATCCAATTGAAGATAGTCCGGGTAGTATATGTTGCTCATGGTTCTGGTCAGCTGTAATGCGGGGTGATATCACCTCATTTCACCGTACCGCTGTTCCGCCAAATGTAGCGGGATGTGGTCGGGTTGAGCTAACTTTGGTCATGTTCCGATCGGTCGCGCTTGCTTTGATCCTTGCTCCAACTATTGTTTTAGGGCAGTCCAGCGTGGATATCCTTAAAGGAAATTCCGATAAAGCGCAGAAGGTGTTCGATGCGCGAGCAAATGAAGATGTGCGTTCTGATACGGGTAGAGTATATGACCTGCGGTCCGTGGATGTAAAGCCGATATACCCCGGTGGTGAAGAAGCGTTGGTGGATCATTTGCTGGAGCCGGCAACGTGCGGCAAGTTGCCACCCATGGAAAGCTGCATCGGTTCTTCCAAGATCATTTTCGATCTCGTCGTCAACACCGATGGTTCGGTGAGCAATGTGGAATTCATGAAAGAGGGTTGCACCGTTCTGCATAGCAGAGTGCTGTGTGCGACCCAAGGGTTAAGTCAATGGAAACCCGCACTGTTGAATGGTGTTCCTGTTCGCACACGGTTGCGGAGAAAGGTGAAATTCGATCTGCGGTAGGCGTCTATCGCAATAAGCCGTTCGTGGGTTTGGGGGGCCAGAACAATTGGATACGTTTCTAATGTTCAAAAGCGGCGGTTGATGCTTCCTAGGTGTTACCTATCGTATTCAAGCGGAACGATTGACGGACCGTGAAACACCAGTACAAAAAAAGCCCCGCAGCGACGATCGCTGCGGGGCTTTCATTTGTATTTCCTAGATCACTATTTCATCTCTTTCTTGTCGCCAGCATTGGATCCACGCATCTCTTTACGCTTCTCCATGTGTTCTGCTTTCTTTTCTTCCTTAAGCGCTTCCATTTTGGCGAATTGCTCTGGAGTAAGGATCACTTTCAGCTCGGTCATGCGTGCATCATGCAGCTCCTTGCCAGCACCTTTGTTCCCTTCTTTCATTTCTTCACGCTGGGTCTGACGCTCTGCACGCATCTGTTCAACTTTCTCAGCGTATTTGGCGTTCAACGCACCGACTTTTTCAACTTGCTCTGGAGTCAGGTCCAATGACTTGGTCATTTGTACTGTCTGCATCTTGGCTCGCTCTGCAGGCGTTTTGCGTTCCTTGTCCTGTGCGTTTACCGCTGCAGCTGTGAAAATGGTCACCGCTGCTATCATCATTAACTTTTTCATGTTCCTTATGGTTTGCTCCGGAATACCGGTGTTGGGGTTCGTTAGTACGTATTGGACAATTCTCGTGCCGAATAGTTCGATCTGAAGCGCATTAAATGCAAAAGGGCATTCACGTGGAACACCCTTCATACACTTGGAAAATTGGACCGATCACTCGTTATGTGGAGCCGTTTGCTGACGTTGCTGAGCACCCGCGTTGCGCTTTTCAGCACGAATGGCGTTCATTTTGGTGTATTGTTCCGGGGTCAGGATCTCTTTGATCTCGCGGCCGTGTTGGTCACGAAGTTCTTTGCTTCGTTGAACACGTGCCTCACGATCACCTTCAGCTTTGCTTAATGCATTCATAGCATCAGAATAGCGAAGGTCAGCAGCTTTCATGCTGGCCACCTGGGCCTCACTTAAACCTACCTCCTTCATCCATGCAGCTTCTTTTTCTTGCTCAACGGTGTTCTCGGTGATCGTTGTACCTGTCTGAGCATAAAGGCCAGTGAACGAAAATGCTGCAATAGCAGTAAAGGCGATGGTTACTAGTTTCATAGGTGTAATGTGGTTTTCAATGGATAGACGTTCAGGAATGCAAAAAGGTTGCCAAAGGCTTTTCCAAACGCGCTGGCACAGATCGAAGATAGCTAAATAGACGTTTCGTCACTGACCTTCAGCTTCTACAGCGGATAAGGATGTTGCTTCCCGACCAGTTCAAGCGTTCTGTACATGGTGCTTGCGCCCAACGCTGAGCATGAATAGCCTTATCTGTTCATTGAATGTTTCGCTATTCTCCATGTTGCTAAGGTGACTGGTATTGGGAATTTGCACGAGCGTACTTCCTGGAATGGCTTCATGCATTCTTGTGCTTTCAATTGCCGGGATCAGTTGGTCATTCTCGCCTGTGATAATGAGCGTTGGTACTGAAATGCCCGCAAGCATATCGGTCCTGTCCGGCCGAACAGCCATTCCGCGCGAAGCAGCCGCAACAGCGGCTGGCTCCTGACGCTCCATCATGCTCTTCAGGTGGTCTACCACATCGACACGTGTACGTTTGGTATGCTCGGAGATCAAACGGTCGAATAGTCCTTCAGCAATTTTTGCAACACCGCTTTCCATTGCGGTCTTGGCGGTCAGTAGCCTTGCCTTACGTATTTCTTCCGTATCGTCGGTCGCTTTTGTGTGGCAGAGTATCAGCCCCTGTACCATTGATGGATATTTCTGCAAAAAAGCGAGGGCGATATATCCTCCCATGGAGAGTCCGCAGATCACGGCACGTTGGATCCCCATTGTTCTTAATAGCGCATGAAGATCCGAGGCATAGTCGCCCATGTTCATGATGTCCGGCGTAACACCCGAATCACCGAAGCCACGTAGGTCAGGCGCAATCGGCCGTGCAATGTCACGTAACCCTTCCAACTGAGGCCGCCACATGGTACGATCCAATGGAAAACCATGGATCAGTAAGAGCGGGATCCGCTTTTCTTGTTGACCGTAGGTCATGAACCGCAAGTTATGCAATGGAGATGGCAATCGTCAAATCTTATCTCATGATCCCGAACGCAGAAGGAATTGTAAGCTTGTTGTTCTAACTCAGTGAGTTGAGAAGTACCAGGTATGGATCCCGAATTCTTAGCTCCAAATACCGTGCATGTTAATTTATGTGTTTCATTCCCGGTTTCGTCGAATTGATAGTTGAGAATGACTTTGTCCTGAATACTTTTGTATGGAAGAAACAATATGTTGTTCTCAGAAGAACATGTTGTCATGAAATACTGATCAACGCGACTCTACGTTCAGAGAACATGGTTTGGTTTGAAAAGCATTGAAAATGACGTGAAGTGAACCAAGGGAGGGAGAGCCCTGAAATTTACTTCTAGTTTAGGAATGGTCCCGGTTTTACCGGGATCATTTCGTTTGGGGCCACCTGATACTTTTTTCCAGAACGCTATTGCGTTGGCGTGGATCGTCAACCATGCCTATCAGCAATGTTTTTCGTTGAAAGCAGATAACGGTCGATACACCCGGTAAAGACCTATGGTCCAGTTGTCCGGTGTTAATTCTCAGATGCGAGCTTTGAGTACACGGCGCTATCAAGGAATTCTCCGTTCCAATAATAGTTCTCTTTGAAAAGGCCCTCGCGAACGAACCCATTGGACAGTAGCAAAGCGTTGGATGCACTATTCTTAGGATCCGTACGGGCTTCTATACTATGGAACCCTAGGCCGCCAAAGCCATGGGCTACCACTGCCTTCATCGCTTCGCTCATGATCCCTTTGCGCCAATGGTCGGCATGAAGCGTATAGCCGATCTCACCGCGATAGTGTTCCGGTTGAATGCGGTGGTATCCGATCATACCGATCAACGTGGGATCATTCTTTGTTGTAATTCCCCAAGTGATGGATGAACTGTCTTCTCGCCCCTTTTTTAGTCGCGCTATGAGTTCGACGCTATCCTTGATCTCTTTTGCACGTGGCTTACCAATGTATTGCATCACGCGCTCGTCCGATCGGATCGCGAAGACCGCTTCGACATCGTGCATAGTGATCTCCCGTAGAACGAGACGTTCGGTGTGGAGCGTTGGAAATGGGTCGGTCTTGAGTTGAGACATTATCTCTAGCGCCTTGTGAAGATCAGTCCGGTCGATGCGTAACGCAGATCTCCAGATCACGATAGTGGACCACTTGACCTGAACGGATCTTGCACGTTTTGCGCAATTCCTGTTCGCCATCGACCTTCACCAGACCTTCTGCCACCAACATCTTCCCTTCGCCACCGCTGTTACAGACCCCGGCTAATTTCAAGAGCTGGTTCAATTCGATGTATTCGGTGTGTATGGTTATCGTCCTAATCTCCATTCATGAACTGTTTAATTCATGCAACGTTAGTAGATCGAGATGATCTTCAATAGTTGAACGACGGATCCGAGTTGAAATTCGGCAGTTTCTCCTACACGATTTCCCATCAAGGCGCGTGCGATCGGCGACGTAAAGGCTATGCGTAGTTGTTTTACGGAAGCCTCGTCAACACCAACCAAAGTGAATGTGAATTGCTTTCCACGCTGCGGACCTGTCTGATGTTCAAAGGTCACCGTTGCACCGAAACGGACATCGTCCATTGGTCCGTCGGTCCGTTCTACAACACGCGCTGTAACTATCCGTTCATTCAAGAGGTTCAGCTTACCGTCGATCACCGCATGTGATCTTCGACGTTCATCATCACTTCCACGAACCGCAGAACGTTCGGTTTCCAATGCTTTACGTTCGGCTTGCAATTGCTCCAGACCACGCTGGGTTACATAATTGGTAACGCCGTCCGGCAACGCGGCACGTGGTGGTATGAAGGGCGCTTCTTCCTGGTCGTCCTCACGTACGAATCCTCTGCTCATGGTCTGTTACAAAGATCGGAGTTGTCGATCGAACCAAAGCGCCAAGATCATTATTCCTGTCGGGCCCTTGCTTTTGCCTGTTGGTTGTGCCAGTCATCGAAGAGCACACTTAACCAAACACCTCCCGGAATACTGAAGAACATTACAATGAGAATAAAGTTCAGATCTATGCCCACTAGAACGAACACTAGCGCAATGATGATCCAACAAAGGATAATGCCGATGATGATCCCGAAACAACCGGCCATTTTGGGTACGAAATATGCCACGTTGGAATCGAAGTATTCATGGTAGAATCTTTCATACTTCATTCGGCCGAAGTGTTCCGCTCTGGCTTTCGTGGAGTGCTGATCGCGGCGTACGTTCCGCTCATACCTGGCCTGCTCCTTTGCAGGTGCGGAACGTGGGCTCGGGCTAAAGCGGGTCACATCGTAACGCGAACGTTTGATCGGGTCGGATAGGATCTCATAGGCTTGGGTCACCCGAATGAATTGTTCTTGTGCATTCACTTCTTTGGATACATCCGGATGGTAGCGTTTGGCCAAAGAACGATATGCTTCTTTGATCGCATGCGCATCTGCAGAATAGGTAAGGCCCAGTGTTGCGTAGTGATCCATGGGCGATCGAAGCTTGGCTCTTTATTGGTCTGCTGCAATGAACTCCAAGGTGCGTATTCGGATCACGCTGAACTGATCCAAGAAACGGAATTATTCATAGATACTCAGCCGTTGTTCAAGAATATGCATTTCCTGTTGCATGTTCTCCATGCGTTCCAGCATATGGCTTATTGCTTCAAGGCCTTCCAGATTGATCTGTAGGTCGTAATGCATCCGGGCCAGTTTTTCTATGCGGGGAAGATACTCCGGTTCAACGTAGCGTTGTTTCTTGATGGTGGTGATACGGATAAGACCACGTTCACCAAGTGCTTCAACAAAACTAGCCTCGATTCCTTCATTGGTACAGTAGAGCTGTATCGCGATCAGTTCTTCGGTTTCCATGGTCTAATCTGTTTTACGTAGTTCCGCTAGTTGTTGAAACAATTCCTTTTCTTCTTTGCTAAGGCCTTTTGGAAGTTCCACATTGTAGGTGACATACAGGTCTCCGAAATGACCATCTTTTTTATAGATCGGGAAACCTTTTCCTTTCAATTTCACCTTGGTATTATTCTGTGTTTCGGGAGCTACGTTGAGCTTTACGGCACCTTCCAGCGTGTTCAACGTAAGTGCACTGCCCAACATGGCTGTGGTAAGGCTAATGTTCTCTGTTGTGTACAGGTCTTTTCCAACACGTTGGAATTTCGGGTCCGGGTCAATATGGAACGTGATATAAAGATCACCATGTGGACCACCATTCGCACCAGCCCCGCCATGGCCGCTGATCTTTATGGTCTGCCCGTCCTCAATGCCCGCAGGCACCGTGATCCGGATCTGTTTGCCATTTACCGTAAGCGTTTGCTTGTGGGTCTTGTATGCGTTCAATAGATCAAGACGTACTTCTGCTTGGAAGTCAGGACCCCGGAATTTTACTTGCCTACCGCCACTCCCACCGAACATACTGCTGAATATATCATCATATCCTTCCGCACCGCCAAAGGCATCACTGCCGCCAAAACCGCTACCGCCACCGGTTGCGCCGCCTTGCCATTGTTGTGATCGTTGCTTTTGTGCTTCGCGCATTTGGTCCGCATGTTTCCATTGGTCGCCGAACTCATCATAATTCTTACGCGTTGCCGGATCACTTAGGACCTCATTGGCTTCATTGATCTCTTGGAATTTCTTCTTCGCATCGTTGTCATTGGGATTCAGATCCGGATGCAGCTTACGCGCCAATTTTCTGTAAGCGGCTTTGATCTGCTCGGCCTTAGCCTTTCGATCCACACCAAGGACCTTGTAGTAATCGGTTGCCATGGATGCGAAGTTAGCCGCAGGGGAGGGTCGTATGCTAATTCGTAGGTCACCACCTACGAGAATTTTTATTGCTGCAATGCCGGATCTAACCGTGATAAACCCTGGAACGTACGATCAATCCATTTTCGATCACCAGAACTTCACCAACGCGTAGGTCTTCTTCTCCGCTCACATGGCGGATGTATTCCATGAATACCTGTTCGTCACTCGCGGTAAGCTTTAGAACTTCATACTGCAACGTAGGCAATCGATCGAATGAATCGCGCCACCACTTACGCAGTGCCTCTTTGCCGCGCACCATGCCATTGGTTTCTGGCATCCGAACTTTCAGTTTGGGGCTGTAGTGTTCGGCTTGGTCGTGGTATAGTGCCAACAACGCTTCAAGGTCCTGTGCATTGAATGTAGCGAACCATTGCGTGGCGATCTGTTGGTTTGAATTAGAGGACATTGGCGAGCGCAATGTACTACGTTGTGGTGGCGATGGGCATCATCATTTGATGATACCCACCAGACCGATGCCTCTACCGAATAATGGGTATTTTTCGTAGCGATCGATCAAATATCCTATTCATCACCGTATATTCGAATCTTAACCTTTTAAACTCTCCCAACATGGCAAGTACGAAGATCGTAAAAGCTACTTTTTCCGTAAAAAAACCTGATCACGCCATTCCTGTTGGAGTGGTTAAACCCCTAACTGGCTCTACGTGCGAACCCACGCACGTAAGTTTGGAGACCAACCATCAGGTGATCGTTGTTTTTAAGACCAAAGTAAGTCTGAAGAATGTGAGTGTGATCAACAATGAGGTTGTGGTCACGGAAGGCGGATCTGGGGCAAAATATATATTGGTTGTTCTGGATCAGACTGATACTGATGTTTGGACGATAGTGATCCGTACGGATAAGGAGAGCGAGGGCGGTGGAGATACATTCATCGCTGGAACGGGATTGGGGGTGAAGAGCTGATCGGAATTTTACATATTGCCGTTCTTGTTCAACCAAAGGTCTGAATGCGCTATGTGCTGATCATAAGCTTATTGCTTGCCGGTATTTTAGATGCGGGGCAAGGTGTAGCCCAGCAGGTCCTGTCTAAGGATTCCGCAGATAAAGCAATAAACGAATTGCGGGGGCTGGTGGCTCGTGAACATAGTGCCACTGTTGCTATTACTGCGGATCTGTTGGCCACGTATCAACACTTGGGTGATCGATGCGCTTTGGCAGAGGTCAACGGATTCAGAAGCACCTCGTTCACCGAACTGGGTAAGCTGGATTCGGCCATGTCCTGTGCGCTTCGGGCCATGGAACTGTATACATCCGCTTGCGACTCCACAGTTCTCGTGAGGGGATACGTAGCACTATCGAGATTATACTTAGCGCTTCAGGACTTTTCCACATTGGATTCCATTTGTGATGTGGGCTTATCACTTTGGCGACCGCATTATGAGCCCGTGATACTCTACAATGCATTGCTAACGAACAAGGCGATCGGTCTGGCAAGGCAAAATGATCTTGTCGGTGCCAAACAGATCTTCAAAGCGATCTTGAATTTAGCGGAATCAAGGCATAAGCCACAGGAGATCGAGGATGCCAGCGCGAATATGGGGGTGATCATGAAGATGACCAGTGAATTTGATAGTGCAGCCTATTTCTACAACAATGCTCTGCTGAATGCAAGGAAGAATAAGAGTGCCATTCGCATTGCGAACAACTATTCCAATTTGGCAAAACTGGCACACGACCGAAAACAGTATAATGCTTCATTGCCGCTCTGGGATTCTGCGCTTGTGTATGCGATCGAGGCGAAGAATTTGGAGCATCAGGTCAGGATACATGAACACCATGCGTTGGACCTTATGGCCGTTGGTAGACCTGCTGAGGCGTATGAACATTCGTTGCTCCGTTATGCGTTGAATGATAGCATTCTGAATTCCGAAAAAGTTCTTCGGATGGCAGAAATGAAGGAGAAGTTCGAGACGGAGAAAAAGGAACGAGAGATCCTAACATTGCAGGCAGAGCAACTCAATGGGAAACTGGAGAACACACGGATCACCCGATCGCGGGATCTGATGGTGCTCGGTGGATCAGCTATCGTTCTTCTGGCTTTTGGACTGTGGCATAGGCTGGATCACGTCAGTCGCTCTCGGGCTGAGATAAAGAAGGAGCGGGATATCTCTGAAGGATTGCTTCATAACATCCTGCCCGAACAAGTAGCTGAAGAGATCAAAACAAAAGGGTATGCGGATGTGAACGAATTCGAGACTGCCACGATCCTATTCACGGATTTCATAGAATTCTCAAGTATCAGCGAAAAGCTAACAGCGACAGAGTTGGTGCGGGAGATCGACATCTGTTGGAGGGCCTTCGATTCGATCGTTGAGAAATATGGCGTTGAAAAGATCAAGACCATTGGCGATGCTTATATGGCGGTCGGTGGCCTTCCGGATATTCAGAAAGGTGATCCGGGAAGGGTAGTTCTAGCCGCACTTGAAATGCAGGAGTTCATGGCCAAGTATCGGGTCGATCGTCTTGATCAGCAAAAAGTGTTCTTCGAAATGCGGCTAGGGTTGCATACTGGGCCCGTGATCGCAGGGATCGTTGGTGCAAAGAAGTACGCTTACGATATTTGGGGTGATGCCGTGAACACCGCACGTAGAATGGAGTTTTGTGGAGAGGCGGGCAGGGTGAACATTAGTCGGGCCACTTATGAAAAGATCAAGGAATTACCGGACCTGCGCTTTACTCCGCGTGGCTTTATCCATGTGAAGGGGAAAGGCGAAGTGGAAATGTTCTTTGTGGAAAAAGCGTGATCACGAATGATCTAGTGCAACGAACCACGCATCCGTTTGAATGGTCCACGCTTTGCGGAAGGGAAGTGTGCTCTAGCTCGAAAACTCCAACCTCACCAAGTGGAAGCCATGACCAAGCGGGTAGGAGAACACCGGTCAGCTTTCGTTCTTCAATAGGAGTTTGCGCAATTATCGCTAGGGAAGTCCCAGAGGGGGAACAACGCAATCCAGCGCATAAGAGAGTTGCCTTAAACTGTAGAAGGAGTACGAATATCCAACCAACAAGGTGATCAACCGATCCACCCGCCAAATTCACGTAAGAAAACGTTACTCGGTCTCGGCCTCAGCAGCCTTTTTCAAGCTCGGATCCAAAGGCTTGCGCACTGGCATGCTCGATCCTGCACGATTGAAGGTATATTCGAACTTACCACCGCTGCGTGCAGTTGCCTTGCATTGCGGGATCAAGTTCAACATGTTCTCCTTCTGTAGCTTCTTCAGGAATAACCGGAAGTTCGCGCCTTTTTCCTTGTCGCGCTCGACAAGTTCACGGTCCGCCAACATGGGGTACAGTTCCTGACTCGGTACATTCACCGAACGGATCTGTTCCAAATGCTCTTCAATGGCCCGGCTAATGCGAAGGGCTTGCTGTATCTCTGGCTGGGTGATGGACATTCGACCGTAAAGGTGGTTATTCTTTGTGAATTGACCAAAAAATGAATGCGTTTCTCAAGAGATCAGCTGCTAGTAAGGGGTCTCAGTCAGGGAAACGCTCCGGGTCAACCTCTTTCATGATAGCGATGATCGCATCCACCACATCATCCACACTTGGCTTGCTGAAGTAATCTCCATCAGAGCCGTATGCAGGGCGATGTGCCTTTGCGGTAAGGGTTGTTGGTGCACTGTCCAAATACTGGTAACCCCCTTGAACCTGAATGATCTGCTGCAGTAAATAGGCACTTGCACCACCAGGAACATCTTCGTCCACGATCAGCAAGCGATTGGTCTTCTTCAAGCTTTCCACACAACTATGTTCCCGGTCAAAGGGTAGGAGCGTGCGTGCATCGATCAGTCTCAACATCGATGCCCAAGGCATGAACGCGTTCCGCAGCCTGCACACAGATATGGAATGTGCTTCCGTAGCTTACTAAAGTAAGGTCGGTACCAGAACAAACGACCTCCGGAATTCCGATGGGCACTGTGAAAATGCCTAGATTGCTAGGTAAACGCTCTTTACTGCGATAGCCGTTCAAACATTCGATGACCAACGCGGGGTCGTCTCCTTTGATAAGTGTGTTGTAGAACCCTGCCGCTTGTTGCATGTTGCGAGGAACGCATATGATCAATCCACGTGCGGCATTGATGATCATGCCCATAGGGCTGCCACTGTGCCAAACGCCTTCCAACCGGTGGCCACGCGTGCGAATGATCAATGGTGCTTTTTGTCCGCCTTTCGTGCGCCATTGGATAGTACACAGGTCATCACTGATGCCTTGGATGCAATAGAGCAAGTAGTCCAAGTATTGGATCTCGGCAACCGGGCGCAAACCGCGCAATGCCATTCCTAATCCTTGCCCCAGGATCGTTGCTTCGCGTATGCCAACATCGCTCACACGCAGCTCACCGAACTGTGCCTGCATGCCTTCCATGCCTTGGTTCACATCACCGATCTTTCCGGTGTCCTCACCGAATGTGAGCATTAGTGGTTCCCTCTCGAACAAGGCCGCGAAATTGTCGCGGATGATAATGCGACCATCCACCTCTTCATCCGTGTTGTATTCCACCGGGACCTCCGCAACATTCAAGCTACTGTGTGCGCTTTGGCTATAGAGGTGGCTGCCGTATCGGTCGGCGTTGAGGGCCATTGCTTCCTCGATCCAGTCAATAAGCGGTTGACGTGCGATGGGGTCGGCTTTTCGGCCGGCTAATAAAGCCCTTCGCGCGGCACTCACGATCTCCTTCCGGCCTGGGCTGATCTCCGCGCGTAGCTCGTTCACCAGCGCGATGATAGTAGCCGAAGCGGTACCGTCATCATGGTGCCGACCAACGGCCAAAGCTTCCATAAGGAAGCTCGCGTCGTGGGCTTCTCTCTTGATCTCTGCTTCGAACGCTGCCCATGCTGCTTTCTGCGAAGCCCGCACATCTTTCCGTGCTTGTTGTTCTATTTCATCCAGTTCCGCCTCGGTCGCTATGGCCTCACCGCCTGGCTTGAATGCAAGGATCCACTGACGGAATTTCACATTGCAATCGTATTCCTTGTACCATTCCAGCAGCGGCACTTCTTTAATCTTCTTTCCGGCGCTATCACGGATCCAATCTGTTACGCTGTTCTTGTACCGTTCGTGGGATCCGCTGGTGCTGTGGCCTTGCGGCTGTGTTACTTCCTGAACGTGGATCAAACACGGAACATGTTCCTCTCGGCAATCGGCGATCGCCGTTTCATACACTTTGTTCAATGCAGGATAGTCCCAGCCTCTTACGGTATGGATCCGGATACCGTTGGTGCCTTCTTCTTTCTGGAACCCTTTGAGCAGTTCACTGATGCTGCCTTTCGTGGTCTGGTGAGCTTTGCTTACACTGATGCCCCACCCATCGTCCCAAACGTTCATCGCCAACGGCACTTGCAATACACCCGCTGCATTCATGGTCTCCCAGAAATGGCCTTCACTGGTGCTGGCATCGCCAATGGTACCGAACGCCACTTCGTTGCCTTTGTCGCTGAAGTGCGTGTAGCTGTGCAACGCTTTGTTCTGGCGGAACATCTTGCTTGCCTGTGCTAAGCCCAACAACCGTGGCATTTGCCCAGCCGTTGGCGACATGTCCGGACTGGAGTTGTATTGCTCTGCCAAGTTCTTCCACTCACCGTTCTCATCCAATGAACGCGTTGCGAAATGGCCGTTCATTTGCCGGCCACCTGTAGCTGGTTCGTGTTCCAGATCCGCATGCGCGTAAAGTTGCGCGAACCATTGTTGAACGGTAAGCTCGCCAATGGCGAACATGAACGTCATGTCGCGGTAATACCCGCTGCGCCAATCACCCGGCCGGAACTGCTTGGCCATGGCCACCTGCGCCAATTCCTTGCCATCGCCGAAGATGCCGAATTTGGCCTTTCCGGTAAGTACTTCCTTGCGGCCCAACAAACTTGCTTCACGGCTGGTGTGTACCAGCGCGTAATCGCGGAGGATCTCTTCACGTAATTCCTTCAGGGTGATCTTGGCTTCGGCGGTCGCGGTCATGCACACAGTTTCTTCTTGTGATCGTGGCGAAGTTAGGACGGCACGGCGAAATGTGGAATGATGTGTTGGTTGTGGCCCGGAATGATGGGTAATTTGCGGCTTGACATCGTTGGCGGTACCCTATGTTCGGTGGCCAAGTATTCAGAAAGTAGACAGGCTGAATTGTATGACCCTCGAGGTGGTCAACGTTCTGTGTATTGTGCGTATCCCGACGGGTATGCACTATAAATGTTGTTGGGCATAGTTTTCTTATATAAACGTTTCAAAAGCGATGTTTTCTTTAGTGACTCTATTATAGTTCATTATCGCAATTGCAAGACCTACAGATGTTGGTCTTATGGTTTTAAAATCCTTTTCTTTCCAGTCCGTCAGCAACTTCTCAATTCTAGGATTACATTTTATCATGAATTCTTTAATCTCTTGGTCGTTTAAAAGGTTTTTATTTTGAAAATTTAATGCTTTTTTACCGATTTCGCCTAAATCTAATTCATCAATTTTCGAATTGAATACTTCGTCATTCAGTGGATTGAATTGTAGAGCAATAGGGTTTTGAAAGCACTTCATTAGTAAAGGGGCCAACCTATTTTTGTCATCCCGAAACTCTTGATTAAGCTCTTCTTCAGTGAATCCTTTAGAGATTAGCGCTTTATATCTTACTTTAAAAATTTGTTCTAAAGGTTTATAAGAACTACCCTCAGAAAGGATAGTGCAACATCCTGTAAATTGAAGATGTGTGTAAAATGAATAACTGGGCGGAGTATTGGGGTAAAAGACTAAAATTCGGTTCTCAATGAACTCTATAAATGTTGGGATATTTACGATTGTATTGTGATTGATATATACAGCAGAAAAAATAAGAGTCATAACATTAATCTGCTCTTTTGTTAACTTAGGCAATATCGTTAACACTTCGTCTAACACAATCTGTTTTAAGCTTCTTTCTTCTGAATTTATTCTTTCAATTAATATATTCAGAAGTTGTTCTTTTAACTCTGAATCTCCACTTTTTGCATACTCTTTTTGTGTATTAAACATGGAAGATTGAACAGAAGGTTCTTGAAGTTTACTTTCTAATTCAGGAATCTTTACGTAGAATTTTGCGATAAATTCATCAGTTAACTCCTCTGCACGTTCCAATGCTTTCTTGGCAGCTTTTTCAGAAAATGTATAAAAATTCGCTTTAAATACATCTATTGCGATTTGTCTAGCTTCAGCTGCTGTGACACCAATATTTACATTACCACCAATCTGGACGTTCTCTGAATTATCCCCGGATTCTTGTTTCATCTTTTCATCCATTATAGTCTCCACCTATTTGTGTATTAGTTGAATTATCTCCCGATTTTTGTTTCATATTGGTGGATTTCGATTTCTTTTTTTTCTTGAATAATGCGTATATAATTCCAATAACGAATACACCGATTCCACTAAATATCCATTCCTTATTTTCAAATATTGAATCCATGATTATTGTGTTTTTTGATTATGGCCAACAAGAGGCTATCCAACGACCCTTAGATAGTTCCGCTATCCAAGCGCCGTGAAAAGAGATCGTAAGGAATTGAAAGCCAAGATAATGTATTTCTGGCGTTGATAAGATCCTTGGTTATGCGCAGCAAGATCTAGACTGTCCGGTATGCTGGTGATCCACTTAAACTCGATGGTACTCTCACCGATAGGCCAGCTTCTCCAGACCTGTTTTATCAGCGATCTGAATATCCCGGCCTTGCGTGGTGATCAGTCCTTCATCCTTCAGGTCGCTCAAACACCGGATCAGTGATTCCGTTGCCGTGCCCACGATGCTTGCTAGGTCTTCTCTGCTTATGCGCAAGCCGAGGTCTGCTTTGTCCTCCTCCGCATAGCGGTCATGCACACGTAACAGCGCTTGCGCAACGCGCTGACGAACGCTGGCATAGGCAAGTTGCAATAAGTGCTTTTCCTTTTCCTTTACATCGTGCGTGAGCATTTTGATGAAGCGGATGCTTACATCACGGTCCTTATGCAGCAGGGCCAAGAGGTCTTCGCACGGGATCAGCGCAACTTCGCAGTCTTCCAACGCTTCGGCGGTCTCCATGGCACGGCCGTTCTCCAAAAGTCCCATGTAGCCCACGAAATCACCGATCCCGTGGAGGCCCGTCACCAATTCCTTGCCGTCGTTGTTCATCTTGTACGTGCGCACTTTCCCAGTTACGATGTACGGGAGCTGGCGCATCTCGTCGCCATCATGGAACAAGGTTTCCTTCTTCGCGATCTTGCGCGTTTTGCGATGGCTGCTTATATCCTTCAACGCTTCCAGACCGCGGGCCTGGTCCATGAATTTGTTCAGGCCTTCGAAGCCATTGTCAAAGCCTTTGCGGAATAGATCGCTCCGTTTCAAACGCCCTTCTACGGCATTGAGCAATTCACCCTCTTCGAATGGTTTGGTGAGGTAGTCATCGGCACCCAATTCCATCCCCTTTCGCACATCGCTGCGTTCTGCTTTTGCACTGAGAAAGATGAACGGGATCTCGGCCGTTGCCGGATCGCGGCCCAACAGGTACAGTACACCATGTCCATCGAGTTCCGGCATCATGATGTCGCAGAGTATCAGATCGGGTGATTCCTTGCGGGCTATTTCCACGCCGCGCCTCCCGTTCTCCGCTTTCAATACACGGTAGTCCGCGAGTTCCAATATCTCGGCGGTGTTCTCACGCATGTCGGCATCGTCCTCTATCAATAGTATGGTCTTCATGAATTGTGTCAGGTAGCTAGTTTTGTCGGAAGGGTGACCGTGAACAGTGTATTGCCAGGTGCGCTTTTGAAGTCGATCGTGCCTTGGAGAATTTCCAAATAGCGTTTCACAAGATTTAGGCCAAGTCCTGTTCCTTGTATCGTGGATGCGTTGCTACCACGGAAGAAACGTTCGAATAGATGCTGTTGATCTTCTTCAGGGATGCCCATGCCTTCATCGCGTACGGTAATGATCAATCGGTCGTGCTCAACTTGTGTGGATAATTTGACGGGTTTGTTCTCCGGTGAGTATTTGATCGCATTGGTCACCAGGTTGGTGATCACATTGCTCAGCATCTGGCGGTCCAATAATACGGTACGTTCTCCGGCCGTGTGGTCATAATCCAACGCTTGGCCCAGTTTGGCCAATTGCCGCAATTCTTCGATCAATTCAATACTGAGATCAACAATGTCGAAGGTGGATGGATTGCATTGTACCTGGCCTTGCTCGATACGTTCCAGTGAAAGGAACTCGTTCAACATGGCGGTCATCTCCCGCACTTTGTTCCGTATCCGGCCAATGTGTTTGTCCACTTTCTCATCACTGGCTTCTTCCGTATACCTGCCGATCAGATCCACACTGCTCATGATCGTGCTGAGCGGAGTGCGGAATTCGTGACTTGCCATGGCCACGAACCTGCTCTTCAATGCATGCAGTTCACGCTCTTTTTCCAATGCTTCACGAATAGTTGATTCCGCGGTCTTCAGTTCCGCTGTGCGCTGGTGTACCAGTTCTTCCAATTCCTGTTTGCTCCTGCGTAACACGACCTCTGCCTCGTGCCGCAGCGTAATATCGGTCACTAGCCCCATTGCATACTGCTTTTCGTCCACTTTGAAGTGATTGAGACTGACCTCAACGGGGAATATGCTTCCATCCTTGCGCTTCCCGTTGAGTTCCATTCCGATCCCCATGTAACGTTCCACTGGCCTTTCATTGTACTTTTCTCTATGGTTCTTGTGTTGTCCGCGTATCGCATCAGGGATCAATATTTCTATTGTTCTACCGCTCAATTCATCATTCGCGTATCCGAACATGGTATTGAGCCGTGGGTTGTTCATTACGATCACCCCAGCGATCAACAACCACCAGTCCTTCCGCTGCGGTTCGGAACAGTAGACCACCGACCCGTTCCATGTCCAACGTGTCCAGAACCTTTGCCTTTGAGGTGCTCATGCCGGAAAGATAAGGCAGAGCAGGCGCAGGTAAGCTCACGGCGCTGACCTGCTGGTGCGATAGTGGCTTCCCCGTGCCTGGATCGTAGACACGCCACTTGCTCATCGGTTTTGCGTAGAGATTCAACGTAATTGCACGTTCAGGTCCTTATTGATGAACCGGTGGATCGAGGAGCCATTGGTGAGCGAGTCATCTTCTCCTGGTCGCAGCATCAATTCGCATGTTCTTTGGAGTCCGTCACCGGTATAGATGAAACGTTCTTCCACCACCTCCCCCTTCACAGCATGTATCCAGGCCGTTTTGGCTGTCATAATCATGGATGCTTGTACTTTGGCCGGGTTCGTGCAGTCACCAAAAGTTCAAAGTCATTGTTCCGTTGGATGCAGGTGCGGGTGTAGTGTTTATTGTTCCAGCGGAAATAGGCGCAATGTCCTTTATTGGAACATTGTAGCGTGCTAGGATCTCTCCAAATTCACTTCGGTCCCGGTGCCGCAAAAGTTCGCGCACCAATTCACGTATCGATGATCGATTGCAATGGCATTGTAGCGTACGCCTCAAGGGCGCAATACACAAACGTACCGGGCTATTGCGTATTACCCTGACGAATGTCAGGAAGACGCAAGGAACTGGTATAAACCCCGATCAACGATGATCGACATGCCAACGCGATGACATGTCCATCCGGATCCACGAAATATGCTGTGCGATGTCCCAATCGCGGTCTTTGGCTCCGTCTATCAACCGCGCTCCGGCTTGCTTGGCTCGTTCGCACGCAGCAACAAGATCCGTACCTACCAGGTACAACTCACATCTCGGAGTGCCATTAGCGGTAGAAGGATGGGGTAGTGGCCCACTGACGATCTTGGCAATTCCGTTCTCCGGCATCAATCCCAGAACGCTGCCACGGGAAGTCCGAACTCCGTCATGCCCGGTACGTTGAGCGTGGGTTCCAGGCCTAGTAGAGCGGTGTAGAATGATGTGCTACGGAGTTGATCCTGCACGTATAGTATGAAGTGGATGCGCAACATTCAATTTGAAATAGTGGTCACGACTGACCGGATGTGACCGATCGGCGATCATCACTTAATGGATACCATCACATGCGTTTCACCAACCACTGCATGAATTCACTTTTCAGTTCGTAGTATCATTTGTCGAATGTCTCTCCATAGCTCCGCGATGCGTGGTGTGATCGTAAAAAGCCGATGGTCGATCGCTACTTATGGGATGCTCTATGCTCTCTTTCGCCAACCCGTTCTCATGGAGCTTCAGTTCATGTCTGAGTTCATCGATAAAGCTCCGTTGACGGATGTATTGGTTCTGGAAGTGCTCCAGCTCTGCCATGACCTCATACCGGTGTTCCGCTTGCGCGTCTCTTCCATGCGGTGTTCAAAATGCTTATCTCTGCTCTTGCAGAACGCCAATTTGTTCACCTAAGTTCATGTTCGTTAGGGTCGGTAATGTGCACTTTTTCTGTCGTGGTGTTCATGGGATCTTGTTCAATGACAATTAATAATGGTGTCAGCTACTGTCGGCGGTGGTGGACTTATCAAAGGTATCCTAATTCCAAGCCGCGTAGGATCGTTAACGCGGCTAACGTTGTTACAAGGACAGGTGAAGCTCGGCGCAACATTTTACGGGCATTAGTGCCGAGCATGGATCACTCATACTCAGCGCGATCATTGCAGGCCCAAGTTCCTAATCCGAACAACGCCATGAACAATGCACCTTGCCATACCGTTCCGAATGTTGCGGAACAAGCGCAGCGGCGTGGACAATCCGCGTGGTAATAGACCATTGAGCGAATACGTAAGGAACAAGGCTTCGGGCGCAGTGCGTTTCAAGTTCCTTGCCAGCAGACTACGCGTTCTACCAATGAACAGGGCTATTGATTACGTGGGTGACCAACGCTCAAAGAGGCCGGTTGCGATCGCGCGGATATCAGCAATATGGTCCGGCGACGTTCGTCGTCTGAAATTGCTGGAGCCAGCTCGAATGCTTTTCCAAAGGCTCAGAATGCTACACCCAGAGCGTATACGCCCGAGAAGTCGTCCGCTATTCAGGATCGACGTGCTGCTGGGCCTTGCACGCCAACCCGGTGCAGGGAGGGCACGGCCAAAGCATGGGAGGTCCGAACATTCCAACACAATGCGCTGCCCGCAATACCAAGTATGAAAGCGGTTGGCGAGCAGCGCATTCCGTGTACCACTATTCTTTCGTTCGGAAGTAATACAGCTCTCCTGCTTTCATTCCAACAAGGCGTTGTACCGGCGAGCGCAAGCCAAGATACCTTCGATGTCGAAAATACCATACTTCTTGCCATTACCGTCGTTTTTGAAAGTAGGGTTGTTCGGGCGCAGCAGTGTGAACTCGCCCGTGTCGTTCAGGGTCAATTTCTTTTGGAATTCAATCGAATGCGCATTTGCGGTGATACGTCTCTACATCCGACGAAAGTGCATCTGCGCGGTTAGTATTGTTGATGTTGCTGGTATTTCAGATCTTGTTCGTAGTACTTGTCCGTTACCAAAGGGTGAAGGATTCCCCGAAGCTCTGATCGAGGAGTAGGTCATCCATTCCCACAAAGGTGATCGACGCTAGTGTTATTCCTTTTCCCAATTTCATTCTTATTGATCACGTCCCGGTCCCATGGATATCTTTACTTTCTCCAAGAGCTTATCACCACTGAAAACGCCTATCACCAACTTGGTCTCGGTGCCTTGCAATTGTCTTTTGGAAGGATGATGAACAACTCACCTTGCGCCAATTCACAGCCTTCAGGTCCATCGACTTTCTCGGTGACTTGATCTCGCCATCAGCATTCATCAATTCCATACGCAAGGGCTTATCGTATTCGTGTCTTGTTCATGGGCTTAATAACGTGGTACAAGTTACTGATGCGGCCCATCCGGTTGTTCTTGGAAGAGCATTCCTGGCGTGCGTAGGAGGGTAGTATCCGTATCAGATGCGTATGGCGATACGACGTACTTGAAATACACCGATGGCCCTACACGAATAACCGCAAGAATACGCCTTCAGTCCGTTATCGAAACGGAACGGCTTCTTGTCCGCGTCTCGGGTTCACTGGCATAGCCGGATGGACCCTTTGGGCAAGTTCACACTTTCCATCGTGTGATTAACGCATCAATGCGTGCCGTGCAATTCCACACATTCAAGTATGTTCCGTTGCGGATATCGATCCCGTAGGACCAGCATGAACACAGGTCTTGCAATCCGATGCAATCGCCCCTTGCCAGCTCTTCGCGCACCTCGTTCTTCCGGAAAAGACCGCGTGTCTCCACGTACATGATGTAAGCGATGAGGATGCTTTTGCGTCAACAGCCCACAAAGCGACCATGCAAGGTCCGTGGTACGTGCTTGTTCCCGGAAAGACGCGAAGTTGCCATAGAACGCTCCACTGAACGCAACGATCTGCAGACCACCCATGTGCTGGTTTCGCTGGTTCCCTAATGATCATCCAACAATTCATCCAGAACCGATGACATAGGCCAGAAGAATTGTTCCCTATGATGACTGATGCCGAAGAAGATGTATAGCTACGGCGTTTCTTCCACGCCTTGTTGGCATCCATCGGGCCCTTTGTTCAAAACATTGTTGTTTCCAATCGCCCTCAATGGCGTACTCTATTCAGCGGAAAACATTGTTCCGAAGACCGTTTGAGGACAGGCCCAGCCACAGAAAAGCAGACAGAACGCGACGGTGAACAAGGCGACCATGGCAGACAATGAACGTGAAAGCCGATGAGGTCGAAAGTCCTGTGGCCCAGAACACCTACACGAAGAAAACGGACCGTCGTTCCACCAAGTTGATGGTCAACAAGGGTTCTCCGTCTATGCGAATGAACGGACCAACGAATAAAGGACAAGCACGGAATAGGCGAACGCTTATCCCACTTGGTGAACTTTCCATAGGTTTCTTCGGATAGACCCAAACGCGTTTTCCTGCTTTGTCCACCGGCTTATCGCATCCCGGTAGCTTTCATCCGGCGCTGTGTCGCGCTTTATATGAGCGGGTTGGTGTCTTGCGTCACCGCCACGGACGTAGTATCACCAGTGATGGCTTACTATCGAGTAGGCACGGCTCCATCTTCTTACCAGAGCTCACCTTGCGGTGCTTTTTTACGTGACAGGGCCTGTGCCCTGTAAGCTCATAAATGTAGCTGGATAATTCACTGATACTCTGGAGGTTGCAAGTGGCTCTTAAATCCAACTGGTCGTGCCTTTTTCCGGAACGCCGTACTTGATGGTCAAACGTTCTTGGTACCACCGCCATGTATCAATGAGCATCTGTCAGATTAAGGACCGGCAGAGGTTCTGGTGCCGCTGCATCGGCCCCGTGGCAAGGTGTACAGAAGGTTGTGAAGTTGGCTTTGCCCGCTGCCAGAAAGTTCGCCTCATTGCTCCGACCCACACATTGGTCTCAGCCACTGCTTAGCGGTCTGGGTCGAGTTATATGCTGCAATGTCGATCTCCGCTTGTGCCATGGCTACTTTGTATTCTGTGTTCTGTTCCGGTATGGGATATCAGGGACGTGGACTGCGACCAAGTAGAATACGCCACATGCAAGACAACCGTAGAACAACCACACCCACCAAGGCGGCAGCACGGTTGTGAAACTCGCGGATACCATCATAGTCGTGCTCCAACAAGATG